>NZ_JBHNZK010000069.1:0-338 GCF_042464845.1 Pedobacter sp. BG31 | reverse complement strand
GAACTTATACCTGTACCATCACTGATGCCAACAATTGCCAGATCATCAAAACCTTTACCATTACCCAGCCAACGGCCATTACAGCCACCACTTCGCAGACGAACGTGGCCTGCAACGGCGCAAGCAATGGTTCTGCTTCGGTAACTGCTTCCGGAGGTGCCGGTGGCTATACTTATTCATGGTCACCTTCAGGGGGAACGGCTGCTACGGTAACGGGATTGTCTGCCGGAACTTATACCTGTACCATCACTGATGCCAACAATTGCCAGATCATCAAAACCTTTACCATTACCCAGCCAACGGCCATTTCAGCCACCACTTCGCAGACGAATGTGGCC
>NZ_JBHNZK010000068.1:0-349 GCF_042464845.1 Pedobacter sp. BG31 | reverse complement strand
AAAAAAAAATGCAGTACTATGACCGCTGCTGACTTCTGATTGAGCCATTTAGCATCTCTGCTAAATGTTTCTTCTCCTGTAATCGCGCTTACTCTTGACAGAACACATTCAGATCTCCCGGGGTAAGACAATCTACTTCCTATGGATGTGGCCTCTGTATATACGTAATAGTCCCCGTGCAGTATTGGGCTTCTGTTTGTTTGGCAACATCACCCGGACTAAATCCGCCTCATATACAGTTTCTGTTCGTAAGCCCCCATATTTGCCGCCGACTTCCTTCAGATTCGCAGTCACCCACGACACCCTTGTCTTTAGCTAACACTTCCTACTGCTAAGCGTGTTCGGGACT
>NZ_JBHNZK010000067.1:0-352 GCF_042464845.1 Pedobacter sp. BG31 | reverse complement strand
CATAAAACGGCACCACTTTATCATTAAGCATCTCTGCTGCCACCAATGCATTCTTGCGGTCATATAGCTTGGTAAAGGCAACTTTAGCATAAGTATCAATAAATGTTTGCTGATAAATATGACCTACCCCTTTGATGTTACCGACATAGTAAGTGTCTTGCGCACCAAGGTAACCAGGGTGATGGGTTTCTATTTCACCATGTGCTTTCTTTTCCTCTTTAGCCTTTTCCAGAGCTACGACCTGAGCTTCGGTCAAGACTAATCCTTCCTGTGCGGACTTAGCTTCTAATGCCTTTAAACGGAGTTGAAAGGTGTGAAGATCGTGGCGGAGCCAAATACTTCGGACTCCGCC
>NZ_JBHNZK010000066.1:0-359 GCF_042464845.1 Pedobacter sp. BG31 | reverse complement strand
CTTGTATTGCAATAATTATCGTTAGTCCTGCTTTGCGCTCCGATCTTTTTTGCCCTTCGACTTCGCTCAGGGTGACAAAAAAGGATCTTCACTTCAATCAGGGCTAGGTAGGTTAGGGCGGTGGCACGGAAACCCGGCATAGTTGCGAGAACAGGAGTAATCTAAACCTGACCGGAGTGAGATGCCGATTTTTTTCAATCGGCAGAAACGGGGCAGGATTGCTTTAGCCAACGGGCTACAGGTATTGCTTTCCAAATAATATGATCTTTCAGTGGTGACAAATTCCTATTTAAATCGCTATTATTTGTCAATGCTTTTGGGTTTATAGGAGCGCAGCTACAGTGTAATAATTTATGTTC
>NZ_JBHNZK010000065.1:0-366 GCF_042464845.1 Pedobacter sp. BG31 | reverse complement strand
TGAAGTTTTCAAGGGTCCGGTTGGTACAGTATTGATGTGTGACCGCCCCCCGCTTGGTTGCACAGGTTCTTGCCTGTTCGGCCAGCCCGGAGAGCCTTCTCAGAACAGTATCGGGGCTTGCAAGCCTAACATAGGGACTGTCTGTAAAATGACCCCGCAAGTGGGTATGGAGATCTTCTACACAATCGCCGCCACAGAGAAAAACAGATTTGAGCGAGTAGAAGACATCCTTCCAGGAGTATCTGCTCTGGGCAGCAACGCCAGGCAGATGTGCATGGCAGAGCTTATCGATTTCCAATCTGTTTAAGTAATCAAAAACAAAATTTATGCCTCCGAAAGCGGATATTGGGTCTGAATTTATTATTT
>NZ_JBHNZK010000064.1:0-380 GCF_042464845.1 Pedobacter sp. BG31 | reverse complement strand
AGAGACAGGGTAAGAGATAACATAGTTCCCATTTAAGACTAACGTTCCCTGATTGATCGCATAAGTACCCACGTTTTCACCCGGTGTTCTGGTTAAGCTTCCGCTGAAACTATCACCGGTTACCAGTGCCGGTGCAAAGGTATAGGTCAGCGCAGGATCGGCATCACCATAGGTTTTGCTCTTCGCTGCAGCCGTTACCGTAATGGTTTTCGCTCCGATCGTCAGATCAGCACCAACATAAGTTAAGGTATAATTGCTGCTTAAAGCCAGTGTGCCCTGGTTGATCGCGTAAGTACCCACGTTCTCGCCAGGTGTCCTGGTCAGGCTTCCGCTGAAACTATCACCGCTTACCAGTGCCGGGGCAAAGGTATAAGTCAGCG
>NZ_JBHNZK010000063.1:0-402 GCF_042464845.1 Pedobacter sp. BG31 | reverse complement strand
TGCTTCACTCCCCGGCGAAGTCCTTTCTTCAGTTCGCAATGACGAAGCTAAGAGCCAAAACTCAGGTTAAATAGGAACTTTGTCTGTTAAAAATCGTGGTATATATTCCACGCTTGCGCGCGTTTCTAACGCGTGCATCAATAAATTAACGATTGCATCGTAACGCTATAACAATGAATTTAGTCGAAATAGCCTCCATAGATTTCTCCGTTAGGGTAGAAAGGATGGCCATTCTTTAACATACAAATGATGATCCACGCTTGCGCGCGTTTCTTACGCGTGCATCAATAAATTAACGATTGCATCGTAACGCTATAACAATGAATTTAGTCGCAATAGCCTCCATAGATTTCTCCCTTAGGGTAGAAAGGATGGCCATTCTATAAAATACAAATGATGATA
>NZ_JBHNZK010000062.1:0-408 GCF_042464845.1 Pedobacter sp. BG31 | reverse complement strand
ACCTATGGCGATGCCGATCCTGCGCTGACCTATACCTTTGCTCCGGCACTGGTAACCGGCGACAGTTTCAGCGGAAGCTTAACCAGAACACCAGGCGAGAACGTGGGTACTTATGCAATCAACCAGGGAACACTTGCACTAAGCAGCAATTACAGCTTAACTTATGTTGGTGCTGATCTGACGATCAGTGCGAAAACCATTACGGTAACGGCTGCAGCTAAGAGCAAAACCTATGGTGATGCCGATCCTGCACTGACCTATACCTTTGCTCCGGCACTGGTAACCGGAGACAGTTTCAGCGGAAGCCTGACCAGGACACCTGGCGAGAATGTGGGTACTTAAGCGATCAACCCGGGCACACTGGCTTTAAGCAGCAATTATACCTTAACTTATGTTGGTGCATGTCTC
>NZ_JBHNZK010000061.1:0-428 GCF_042464845.1 Pedobacter sp. BG31 | reverse complement strand
GCTATAAACAAGAGAAAGTAGTAGATAAATTAACGATCTCAGAAGAGCAAAAAACATACTCACAAATTCAATCTGACAATCAGTAAAAACTAACCAACTGTAAGATTAAGTAGTGGCTATTACAGATCATTGGGGTGAAAGATTGCTTCGTCGTTCCTCCTCGCAATGACGACTTTTTTAGAAAGTCTGTCAATGGTAACTTGTTTCAGGGGCTGTTAATAAATTTTAATTTAGTTATGGAGAGTTGTCAACTTTCTTGCCGCCATGTTGGTAAAGTTGACAACTCTATAAGCCTTCTGATCAATCGAGTAGGAAGATAGGGATTAGTTCCCTATCTGTCCTCTCACACCACTGTACGTACCGTTCGGTATACAGCGGTTTGTTGAAACAGTATCTCTTGACAACCGATGATATTCACCTATTGCCAG
>NZ_JBHNZK010000060.1:0-453 GCF_042464845.1 Pedobacter sp. BG31 | reverse complement strand
AGCCACGGAAACACAGAAATCACGGAGGAGATTAAAATTTTTCCGTGTTTTTCGTGGTTCCGTGGCAGACATAACGCTTAGGCATGCGCAGAAAGATCTACAACTATTTAAATGCAATTCGTTAGCCACTAACCAGCAGGGATATTGCTTTTAAAACATTTGCAAAAATTAATTAGCCACGGAGACACAGAAATCACGGAGGAGATTAAAATTTTTCCGTGTTTTTCGTGCTTCTGTGGCAGACATAACGCTTAGGCATGCGCAGAAAGATCTACAACTATTTAAATGCAAATCGTTAGCCCCTAACCAGCAAGGATATTCCTTTTAAACATTTGCAAAAATTAATTAGCCACGGAAACACAGAAATCACGGAGGAGATTAAAATTTTTCCGTGTTTTTCGTGGTTCCGTGGCAGACATAACGCTTAGGCATGCGCAGAAAGATCTACAACTA
>NZ_JBHNZK010000006.1:0-299490 GCF_042464845.1 Pedobacter sp. BG31 | reverse complement strand
TGAAGGGCAAGCTCTCCGCCCTGTTCGTAAAGTTCTTTGAAACGATAAAAGCTATCGCGTGAATAACCCATTACCTTGCAGGCTTGCGAGACATTGCCCAAATGCTGAGCAAGCTCAAGGATACCTAGTTTGTTCTTAATGATCTTTGCTTGTGTAGTCATAATACTAATCTCTGTTACGTTGTTTAATTTATTGTAACTGTCAGATTAAGTTTTGACTAATTCAGATAAAGATTGCTTCGTCGGCTGAAAAAGCCTTCTCGCAATGACGATCCTCGGAGGTTTATTTCAATTAGATGCTACTGTCAATCATATTGATTTTTTATACAATAAATTATCCCTCAGTGTAACACATCTAACAAAAAAACGGCCTGAGCAATGCCCAAACCGTTCACCTAAACCTACATCTACCTCAAAACAATAACGTTGTTAAGGAATAATGTAAGATGGCACAGGTAAGGTCGAAAGATAACCATCATCCATTTTCCACCTTACATCATCCATCTTCTTACATCGTTCATCTACCATCCTACATCATCCATCCTACATCATATCCCCTGCACATCCTTTCTCACTTCTTTTCTCCAGGCTTTCCCATATTTTTTATCCATAAAAGAAGCGACTACTTTATTATAATCTTCAATCCTGATGGCAGAAGGTCCTACACAACCCAAATCCTGATAGACTACACCATATTTTTGCTCAAACAACTCCTGGCCTTTAATGCGTATTGATGCAATTCCACCCTGAATCAGGAATTTAGGTTTTCCCTTTTTAATATCGGCATTGGCCTGTTTAACGCTTTCTGTTTTAATGCCATCAGCCATCAAAAGCGTTCTGGCACTTAAGTGTACCGAAATCAAACATAAGATCATCCAGATTAACGTGTACTTTTTCATGGTTTAGTTAGCAATTTTAATTAGAAATCTGAAAATTAATGGCCATATTGTACCTCACCCGCACCGGAACACCTTTGTTTTTACCCGGTTTCCAAAGCGGCGATTTTTTAATCACTTTTATTGCTTCTTCATCGCAACCAGCCCCAAGTCCCCTTAATACTTTTACATCTGTAACGGAACCATCTCTCTCTACCACAAAGCTTACAAATACCTTACCTTGAATACCATCTTCCTGTGCCTGATATGGATACCTTAAGTTACGCTCCATATATTTAGACCAGGCTTTGGCACCTCCGTTAAACTCCGGGTATTCATCAACTCCTATAGCATCTATAATCGCATTTGGATCACCGGTACCTTCTCCATCCTTGGCTGTACCTGTACCATCGCCACTGCCTTTATTATCGCTGATGACCAAATTAGGTGCAACAATACCATCTTGTGTTTTATCGCTGATCACGGCCTGCTCAATTTCCTTAATGGTGGGCGGATCAGGAAGATCCACTTTATTCACCACAACTACCTGTGATGGAAGTGCAATGGTTTTGACTTTAACCGGATCAGCTTTTGAGGGTTCAACCTTTTTTTCAGGTTCAGGCGTTTTCGGTTTCATTTGGTGAATCACCTGGGTTAAATCAATAACCTTTGCCTTTTCTACCACTACATCTTCTTTAGGGAAAAACTTGTTATAAATCAAAGGCGAAAAACAGGCCAGTACAAATAAACTGCCTGATACGAAAAGTACCCTCGTCATAATCGACGATGATTTGGATCTTAAATCGTAAGCACCATAATTTTTGTTGCGGTCTGCAAATACAAGATCAAGCCACTCGGTCTTGTATACGTTAATTGAAGAGTTGAACATAGCTTTTATTTTTATAGCATGATGCAACAAAATCTTCAATTCCATAAAACATCCGAAAAATCTATTTTCGTTACAAAAAATGAAATTTCTCACCTGAAAAACATTTTTTTATTTCATTTTCAATAAAACTGATATAATTTTTGTGATTATTTTACTTGAATTGATAAAATATGCTATTTTTGACAAAAAACATAACGAATTAATGAAAAGCTTAAGAACCATCGCATTAAAAGAGGCTCAAAACAGAATTTCGCCTGAAGTTAAATCTCCTTCTGCTAAAATTTCTGACTTTTTTGGCGCTAATGTATTTGATAAGAAAAAAATGAGAGATTTCTTATCTAAAGACGTGTATGAGAAATTAATTTCATCTATCAATCAAGGTGAGTTAATTAATGCAGACGACGCAAACCAGATTGCTACTGCCATGAAATCATGGGCAATGGCTGCCGGAGCAACCCACTATACACACTGGTTCCAGCCTTTAACCGGTACTACAGCCGAGAAACATGATTCGTTTTTTGAGCCTAGCGGTGAAGGTGCAATTGAAAAATTTTCTGGCAGCGCTTTAGTTCAGCAAGAACCGGATGCATCTAGTTTCCCTAACGGTGGTATCCGTAACACTTTCGAAGCCCGTGGTTATACCGCCTGGGATCCTTCATCTCCAGCCTTCATTATGGAAAGCAAAGCCGGTAAAACCCTTTGTATTCCTACCGTTTTCGTATCTTATACAGGCGAAGCCTTAGATTATAAAGCACCTTTATTAAAAGCCTTAGCTGCTTTAGATAAAGCTGCTGTTGATGTTTGCCAATACTTCGATAAAAGCATCACCAAAGTAAATGCTTCTTTGGGTATTGAGCAGGAATATTTCCTTGTTGATGAGTCGTTGTTTAACGCCCGCCCTGATTTATTGTTAACCGGCCGTGCATTATTCGGACACATGTCTGCCAAAGGTCAGCAATTAGAAGATCATTACTTCGGTTCAATCCCTGAGCGTGTATTCACTTTCATGGTAGATTTCGAAAACGAAGCCCTGAAATTAGGTATTCCTTTAAAAACCCGTCACAATGAGGTTGCTCCTTCTCAATTCGAATGCGCACCGATTTATGAAGAAATCAACTTAGCGATCGACCACAACCAATTGTTGATGGATTTGATGGAAAAAGTTGCCCGTCGTCACCACTTCCGTGTTTTATTACACGAAAAACCATATGCAGGTATCAACGGATCAGGTAAACACAACAACTGGTCGTTAATTACCGATACCGGTAAAAACTTATTGGCACCAGGTAAAACGCCGAAAAACAACTTAATGTTCCTTGCTTTCTTTGTGAATACCATTAAAGCAGTGAGCGAGCATGCAGATTTATTACGTGCAAGTATTGCATCGGTAAGCAACGACCACCGTTTAGGTGCAAACGAAGCGCCACCGGCAATCATCTCTATCTTCTTAGGCTCACAATTGAACGATGTATTAGATGAGATTGAGCACTCACGTATCAGCAAAAAAATCAAAGAAGATAATGCACTTTGGTTAGGTATCCCTAAAATCCCTCAGATTTTATTGGACAATACCGATCGTAACCGTACCTCTCCTTTCGCATTTACAGGTAACAAATTCGAGTTAAGAGCGGTAGGTTCTTCTGCAAACTCTTCTGCTCCGATGACGATCTTAAACGCGATTATGGCTGAGCAGTTGATTAAGTTCAAAGCTGAAGTAGATAAATTGATCAAAAAAGGTGATAAAAAAGACATCGCCTTGTTAACGGTGATCAAAAAATACATCAAAGAATCTAAATCAATCCGTTTCGAAGGTAATGGTTATAGCCAGGAGTGGGAAGATGAAGCTGCTGCACGCGGTTTATCAAACATCAAAACCACACCAAAAGCGTTGGATGCTTATTTAACGGAAAAATCGGCTGAGTTATTTGCAACAACCGGTATTTACAGCTCGCGTGAGATTCATGCCCGTCATGAAATCATGTTAGAAAACTTCTACAAAAAATTACAGATCGAAGCACGTGTAATGGGCGAAGTAGCCAATACATCTATCATCCCTGCTGTAATTGCTTACCAAAACTCATTAATTGAAAACGTTAAAGGATTAAAAGAATTGGGTATAGACAGTAAGTCTTCTTTAGAAATTGTTAAAAAACTATCTGAGCACCTGGATATCGTTAAAACCAATATCGATGCGATGTTAGAAGAACGTAAAGTAACCAACAAACTGGAAGATACCCGCGAAAAAGCGATTGCTTACGATGAGAAAGTTAAATCTTACTTCGATACCATCCGCTACCACGCTGATAAGCTAGAGCAAATTGTTGATGATAGCGTTTGGCCTTTACCAAAATTCAGAGAATTATTATTCATGAAATAGATTTTAAGCCTTAAGGTTTAAATCAGAGGGCGTAAGGTTTAACTTTACGCCCTTTTTCGTTTTATAAATTCGTCATTGCGAAGAGGAACGATGAAGCAATCTTACAACGATCGCTATACATATATCCATTAACTTATATGTCATTAAATCCTTAACGTGGTTAAAGATTTAGGAAATGATAAAAATTAGCATCCTCCCTCGTCTCGTCATCCTGAACTTGTTTCAGGATCTAAAAGGTACAATTATAAAAGGCATTTTTTTTTGGAAAGCAATACCCCTGCTCATCGATTAAGATAGGCCTGCTTTCCTTCCTGCTGTAGAATCTTTCAACTTCTCAATTCATCCTTAACAGCATCCACTCATCCGATGGCCATCGGATCAGGTTTATTTAACAACAGGCGGTGCAAAGAAAAATCCTGCCAAAACGAACCAAACTTAGTATCATAAGCCCGATTGTACGAATGCCGTTTTATCAATGATTATTTTCTATCCGATAAATTAAAACGGCAGGAGGGAAAGCGGGGCTGCAGGCCGCGATGAAAAACGACCGCTCACTTCCAAAACATCTTCAAATTATATATTTAAACCAACCCTATAAAAATTAAACCTCTACTCCATACCGATATTCGATCTATCAACTCCGGACTTCTGACTCCAGACTTCAGACTTTCTATCTTCTCCCCTTTTACCTTCCACCTTAAACAACTATCTTTGCGGCAACATGAGTGATAACAGGTACAATCAACGTGGCGTTTCTGCCTCAAAAGAAGATGTGCACAATGCCATCAAAAACATCGATAAAGGAATTTTCCCAAAAGCATTCTGCAAAATCATTCCCGATATTTTAGGTGGTGATGAGGCATACTGCAACATTATGCATGCTGATGGCGCAGGTACCAAGTCATCGTTAGCTTATGTGTACTGGAAAGAAACCGGGGATATTTCGGTTTGGAAAGGAATTGCACAGGATGCCATCATCATGAACATTGATGACCTTATCTGCGTAGGTGCTACCGATAACATCCTCTTGTCATCAACCATCGGGCGTAATAAAAACCTCATTCCCGGTGAGGTAATTGCCGCCGTAATTAACGGTACGGAAGAAATTCTGTCCGATTTACGTGAACAGGGCATTACCATTTACTCAACAGGTGGTGAAACGGCCGATGTGGGCGATTTGGTTCGTACCATTATTGTCGATTCTACCGTAACCTGTCGTTTAAAACGTGAAGAAATTATCAGCAACGACAACATTAAACCTGGTGATGTCATTGTAGCCTTAGCCTCTTCGGGCCAAGCGACTTACGAAACCGAGTATAATGGTGGTATGGGTTCAAATGGCTTAACTTCTGCCCGTCATGATGTTTTCGAAAAATCAATCGCCAATACCTACCCTGAAAGTTTCGATCCGGCAGTGCCATTTGACCTGGTTTTCTCTGGAGGTAAAAAACTGACCGATGAAATTGAAATTGAAGGTCACGGTAAAATAACCGTTGGCAAACTGGTACTTTCTCCTACCCGTACCTATGCGCCGGTGATTAAGCAGATTTTAGAGAAACACCGCAATCAGATTAATGGTATTGTACATTGCAGTGGTGGTGCCCAAACCAAAGTGCTTCACTTTATCAATGATGATATCCATGTTATAAAAGACAATTTATTCCCTGTTCCTCCGCTGTTTAAGCTGATCCAGGAACAATCAGGAACCGATTGGAAAGAAATGTACAAAGTGTTTAATATGGGACACAGAATGGAACTTTATGTTCCACAGGAAATTGCAGATAACCTTATCGAAATTTCAAAAAGTTTTAATATCGATGCCAGAATTATTGGCCGTGTAGAAAAAGGTAACCAAAAGCAGGTAACCATTGAGAGCGAAAAAGGAACATTTGTTTACAATTAAACTTTAAATTATTCAATCAATCATAGCCCTGAACACATCGTTTGGGGCTTTTTTTTTGCAATTGTCATCCCCGGCCTAGATGATTTAATTTCCATCGATTTATCCGTTGTCCCCAATTTGATTCAATTGTTATATAATCAGGATATATTGAAGCGTTGGAAAGTCAATTGGAAGTCCTTGCCTCTGAGTCCATCACATCATGATGGTTAGTATCGCTGAGCAACCGTGTTTCCCACCTGAGCGTGTCCGATAATAATCGGATGACGATCGCTGAAACATCAATAATGCAATAAATCCATTACAATCTGCAAAAGTCATATCTGTATCATAAAAAGATTTATATTAGTTCTACCAATCGACAGAACATGAATTATAAAAAGACCATCGTAATGGGCCTAATGGCTTGCTTTATATTGAGCCTGAGCGCTTTTATGCCTAAACCCGAACCGGAACCAAAAGCAAAGAATTTAAAGGTATTGCCCAAAAATATCAGCAAGGAAGAACTGGATAAAGTAATGGACAATTTTAAGCTTGCCTTAGGTGTGCGATGCAGCCATTGCCATGCACCGATGAAAGACAATCCCAGAAAGCTTGATTTTGCCAGTGATGACAAACCTGAAAAGGAAACTGCCCGGGAGATGATGCGCATGACCGCTAAAATCAATAAAAAATATTTTCATGAGGCCATGAAAGAAGGCAACACTATTGCAAAAATCGCCTGTATCACCTGCCATAATGGTAAAACTGAACCAGCGAAATAAAAAATATCCGCCCTAATTAGAACGTTATATCATTAAAAAGCAAAAAGCCTGATCAAAATCAGGCTTTTTGCTTTTTAATTTTGCTACAAATTTATGAAAAGTACTTTCTTCTCCGTTAGCTTTTTTCTTGATAAAGAGAGGAATTTTTTCACTTATAAAAATGGCTCAATTATACAAAAAACAACGAAATGTATTATTTACATTATTCGAATAACATTACAGGTAACAGTATATGAACCATCCATCTCGTTCATATTTTGATCATATTGTTCGTTAAAAATTTCAGATCCAAGGTAACATTCTGTGGCTCCTGCAGGGAGAGTAATTATTGACTCATGCACTTCATAGGTATAATTATGATTGTAGTATTCCTTTCGGGTGGAAATAACCTTTATCTTAATTTGCTTGGGAAGACTAATCTGATTTAAATTATTATCATAAAAGTTTATATGAGCATTTCTTGTTGACCTGTTTACATATTCACTAATCTCGTTAATGTTTTCATCAGTAAAGAAGTAATTAAACTTAATTGGCGTATACAAATAATTCACACCATCTATATCGCCTTGTGAAAGAAAATAATTGTCACCCCACGTTGTAAAACCATCTTTTTTTGTCATTTGAGGAGCTATGTTACCACCTATCCGAGCATCGACATTATTAGAGCGGTAAAGCATTACTGAATTGAAATCAAAAGGACCGATCTGCGAACCATTCCTGCCTTGAACATTATAGGTGTCATATTGCGATGTCCAGTTTGAATTAATATTGGAATAGTTGACATTAATATATTGATCACGATCGACTCTTGTCTGCTCATGCATTAAGCCAACTGCATGCCCTATTTCGTGGATAACTACAGTTAAACCTGCATTATTTATTAACCTGATGGCCTGTACACCACCAACCATGCCTAGTTGAGAATCACCACCACCTTGTGCCGGTTGACCAGAAAAATTAACATAATTAGCTTGATTGGTTCTTTGTACAAAACGTATCGTGGTATTTGCCTCCCAGTGATTGATGGCACTAACGATACTAGAATAATTATTAGCGTCATTAATGGTATAATAAACAATGCCATCTGGCCACAGTTTTTGAAAATCAGCTGTAAATGTGCTTTCTGGTATTGCACCCTTATCATTACCAACCTTATTATATTCTAAATAAGCAATCTGATCTTTTGACAAAACAACATCTCCTCCAACAACATATTCTCCTCTGCTATTAATTTGAACGGTAACCTGTCCACCATTCTTCAAATGATAGGTAATAACTTTTCCTGGAGTGTTTTGCGATTGTTCCTGCTGCACGGAAGTTTCTTTTTTACAAGCACTGATCAAAATAACAAGCGCTGCAAGAGTATAATAGATTTTTTTCATGTTTAACTGTTTAAAAAATTAATTCATATTAATTGATGTTAATGGTAAAACAAGAAAGTTCTTATGGAAAAGCACGAAAGTTTGGTTATAGAATTTAATTAGATCAGGAGAGATAAACTGCTTAAAGCGGGTGATAATCTAATCGATGAAAAGAATATTTCAGAGAGAGCGTGAATTCATCATGTTTTTTGTTTTCCATTCTAAAAATACAGATTTACTATTAAGAAGTTGTTATATTAAATGAGATAATTATTATTACACGCAATGCTACTTAAAACTATCATTCAAGAGATAAAACTTTGTGATCTTCTTTCACGTCTCATATTATATTGATATCATAAGTTTTTATAAGCATACCGAATAAAGGTCTTTTCCGTAGGTATTATTGGAATATATATAGCGAACTGTGCACTAACGTAAACAATATACTGTAGATTTATAACCCTCTATCCAGACCAATTATTAGCAAAAAAAAGCCCTGATCGTATTGACCAGGGCTTTAACATTTATTGTCTTTTTAAGTATTAGTTAAAGTTGTAACGAACACCAATTTGAGCCTGCCATCTTGAAGCAAATGGAGCTACCTGATATGCCGTGCCATTAGTTGGCGCGCGGAAAGTATAGTTACCGCCGGTAGTAGCATTGTAATTATAATTGATCAAAGTAGAAGCATTGTTAGATAATGAATACAATTTGCCCCAATCTTTGTTAATCAGATTACCTATGTTAATAATATCAAGAGATAACTGTAAGCTGTTTTTATTGCCTTTACCACCTACAAAACCTAAATCTTGCATAATACGGGTATCAAACTGATGTTCCCAAGGCATTCTTGCTCCATTACGTTCTGTATACTGACCTCTTTTAGAACTCAAGTAAGGATCGCTATTGATGAATGCATCAAGCGCAGCCCACTGCTGTGCAGGTGTAAAAGTTTGCGTTCCAACAGTTAAGGTACCAAAGTTAATATCGCTTTGTGTTCTTGGAACATAAAGTAAATCATTTTGGTTATTTCCATCCTGGTTAAGATCACCAAAATATAAATAAGTAAATGGAGAACCAGATTTACCTACATAGAATAAAGAGAAAGTAGTTCCGAAAGCTTTATTTTTACCATACTTTATACTGTAGTTTAATGCTCCTGTAACTCTATGCCTGATGTCAAAATTAGAATAAGCTAAATCAGGGTTGTTTGGATCGTTAACAATCTGAACGAAACCGAAGTTAGATGAAGCTGTACTGCTTGCACCAGAGTTAACATCTTTTGATTTACCATAAGTATATGATCCAGATAAGAACAATCCAAAGTCAAATGATTTTTGTAATTGTGCAGTTAAGTTATAAGTACTTCCTTTATCGGTATTATCTAAATAATAAACGTTTGTGAAAGTAGTGTTTACCTTTCCGGCAGCAGTAGGATAGTTAAATAGTGGACGACGATCGGCACCACCAGTAATACCTGCAGGAATAGTACCGATTGCAGATTTCATGTTAATATTTTTGTACAATACATTATTAACAGTTTTACTATACAATGCCTCCAAAGTACCGGTAATTCCACCAGGTAATTTAAAATCTGCTGCAATGTTTGTTTTAAAAACCTGAGGTAATTTAAAATTATTATTAGCCAGGTTTACTTCGTAGGTTGATACTGAACCACCTGCTGCTTTTTGATTTGCAGGATCGGCAATGAAAGTACCTGTACCGTTAGTGGCATTAACAGCGCCATATAACATACCACTATTGGTGAATTGGTTTGATAACCAAACAAACGGCGCACGGCTGGTTAATAATCCTGCACCACCTCTCAATTGTAAAGCTCTGTCGCCGGTTAAATCCCAGTTAAAGCTCATACGTGGTGATACTAAGATTTGACCACTTGGAGTTTGATCTGTTCTTTGATTAGGGAAGGTTGAAGGAATTAGCGGATTAGCTGCTGGATCATCAAAGAACAATGGTACATCAACACGTAAGCCAGCTACTAATTTAAAACCTTTGAATGCTTCAATTTCATCCTGGAAGTAGAAACCCAATTGTGCTGCACTAAATTTAGCTGCAGGAGAACGATCACCAGGTACCACAGAATAAGTTGCTGCTGCAACGTTTGGCTTTGCGTTGTTAACGAAATCGTTCAAATTGCTATAAGTATAACTTCCGGCAAAGTTGTTCATGAACAAGTTTCTGAATTTAAAGAACTCGTTGTGTGTACCAATCGTGAAAGTATGTTTATTGGCAAATATTTTTAAGTTATCAGTAAACTCAACAATATCCTGATCTAATTCGTTAGCAGTAGAACTTCTTTCAGAACCTACTAAAACCGAGTTGCCAGAAATCCCATTGATGTTGTTGATCTGGATTTGAGGGAATAATGCCCCAGACGTAGATCTGAAGTCACGGATCCTTTGGTAACCAACAATTAAATTATTGGAAACACTTGGAGAAATTGAGCTTCTTAATTCTAATACTGATACGTTTTGATTATTGTTAAATCTGTAAGCATTATTACCGAAACGGAATTGAGTTGTACTTCTGCTAATATTATCGTCAAAAGCTTTAATATAGTTGTGACGTAATGTTAACTGATTCTTCTCATTAATATTCCAATCTAAGCGTACAAAAAGCTTATTATTTTGTGTCTTAGAATCGATGACACCTGAAGTTCCCGCATCATAACCATATCTTGTTTGCAAGGTATTAGCAATTGTTTGTGCATCAGCAGCTGAAAGAACTGAACCAGGATCACCTACATTTAAAGTAGTTGGCTGTTGAATTCTTCCCATCTCACCATTCACAAAGAAGAATAATTTATTTTTAATAATTGGTGCTCCTAAACGAAAACCGAATTGAGTGTTGTAGAATTCGGCTGCTTTTGTATTTAAGCCATCAACACTTTTACCAATTGTATTTTGGTTTCTACCAAAAAAATAAGCAGAACCTTCAACTTTATTTGTACCTGAACGTGTGATTGCGTTAATACCACCACCAGCAAAGTTTCCTAATGTTACATCAAATGGTGCCAAAACCACCTGTAATTCCTGAATTGCATCTAATGAAATAGGTTGCGTGTTAGCCTGACCACCTGGCGCACCATTACCGGCCAAACCAAATACGTCATTATTTACCGCGCCATCAATACTGATGTTATTAAACCTGTTGTTTGCACCAGCAAAAGAGTTGCCGTTAGCTTGTGGAGTTAAACGCGTAAAGTCGGTTAATGAACGAGATAACGAAGGAAGGCTTTCTAATTGCTCTTTACTGATGTTTGTAGAAGCGCCTGTTTTTTTACTATTAAAAACAGGATCGTTTTTACCAGTAATCACAACTTCGTTTAGTTGTTTACTATTATCTGAAAGTATTACATTTAAAATGTAAGGATCACCTAATTTTAAGGTTAAATCAGTGATTTTCTCAGGCTCATAGCCGATATAGCTAACTTCTACAGTGTAAGGGCCACCTACACGCATGTTTGAAATGGTGTATCGACCATCATTATTTGTTGATACAGAATAAACTGTACCTGTAGGAACGTGCGTAGCTTTTAAACTTGCACCAGGCAAGGCACCTTTGGCGTCCTTAACTGTTCCGGTCATTGTTGAGGTAGTTACCTGTGCGTTAGCACCAATAGTAATACCTACAAATGCAACAATAACCAGTACTAATCTTAAAAGTAAAGATTTCTTCATACTTTGATTTTTAATTTTTTTGTTATTAATGATAATTCAAAAGGATTTTATAGCTGCAAATGTCCTAATAAAATTTAACAGATTTTAACATTCAATGTTAAAAAATTATTAAGTCGGTCATAATTTTTCAACATTTAACATATATGATAGCCATTACAACTTTCAGTTTATCAATGCATTGATTGGAAAACTAAATTTTTAACAACAAAACCAATAGTTGCTTAATATTTCGACATAAAAATTAAATTAACATTGGTATTTTTCTAATAATACATATCAACAATTATTTTTTAAGCAATAACATGGCTGTTATTCAACTTTTTATTCAGCTACCCAAATATAATTTTGTAAATCAGGGCGATTATATCTTTCGTTTTTAAGGAGAATGGGGTTAACAATATTCAAACATTGTAAATTTTAACTGCTATCTGAATATTGGCTTAGTCAATTGACATTTTTTTTTTAGTTTTGGACGATGGTTAACGGAGTAGCCTCATTCAATTTTTGGTAATGTTAAAGTTTAAAGCCCGATTATCAAGATTGAAACAGCCCCCTTAACTATATACGTTATAAAAACTGAACATTAAGAAACAAATATCTTTAAACGGATCGGAAGCACAGGCCAAATTAATATCCATTATATCCCGGCAAACTCCCGTCTGAAGGATAAATAACAAAATAGAAAAAACAGATGAATTACGACGTTATTGTTTTAGGCAGCGGCCCTGGTGGTTATGTAGCTGCAATCAGAGCTTCTCAATTGGGACTAAAAGTAGCCATTGTTGAGCGTGAATCATTAGGTGGTATTTGTTTAAACTGGGGCTGTATCCCTACTAAAGCGCTTTTGAAAAGTGCTCAGGTTTTCGAATATATTAATCATGCTGCTGATTACGGAATTACTACTGCAGGTGCTACTGCAGATTTTGCTGCTGTGGTAAAACGCAGCCGTGGTGTGGCCGATGGCATGAGTAAAGGCGTTCAATTTTTAATGAAAAAAAATAAAATTGACGTGATTATGGGAACTGGTAAAGTAAAACCAGGAAACAAATTAGAAGTCAGAGGAGCTGATGGTTCTCAAAAAGAACTGAGTGCAAAAAATATCATTATCGCTACGGGTGCCCGTTCAAGAGAATTGCCTAACCTGAAACAGGATGGCAAAAAAATTATCGGTTACCGCCAGGCCATGGTACTCCCTGAATTACCAAAAAGTATGGTAGTGGTAGGTTCTGGTGCCATCGGTGTAGAGTTTGCTTATTTCTATGCTACCATGGGCACTAAAGTAACCATTGTGGAGTTTATGGAAAACGTGGTTCCTGTGGAAGACGAAGACGTTTCAAAACAATTGCTACGTAGCTTAAAGAAAACCGGTATTGATGTAATGACCTCTGCAAGTGTAGAATCTGTTGATACCAGCGGCGCAGGTTGTAAAGTTTCGGTTAAAACAGCTTCAGGCATGCAAACCATCGAAGCTGATATCGTGCTTTCGGCAGCTGGTATTGTAGCCAATATCGAAAACATCGGCCTGGAAGAAGTAGGTATCAAAACCGAAAAAGGCAAAATCGTTACCGATGAGTTTTACAACACTTCGGTAAAAGGTTATTATGCGATTGGCGACGTAGTTGGCGGACAAGCTTTAGCACACGTGGCTTCTGCAGAAGGTATTATCTGCGTGGAGAAAATTGCGGGTCAGCATGTGGAACCGTTAGATTACAACAATATCCCTGGATGTACTTATTGCACCCCTGAAATTGCTTCAGTAGGATATACCGAAAAAGCAGCTAAGGCAGCAGGTTATGAACTGAAAATCGGTAAATTCCCGTTTTCGGCATCAGGCAAGGCCAGTGCTGCAGGTGCCAAAGATGGTTTTATCAAATTAATTTTCGACGCAAAATACGGCGAGTTATTAGGCGCGCACATGATCGGGGCCAACGTTACCGAAATGATTGCCGAAATTGTGGTAGCTCGGAAACTGGAAACTACCGGACACGAAATGATCAAATCTGTTCACCCTCACCCAACCATGAGCGAAGCCATTATGGAAGCTGCTGCTGATGCCTACGGAGAAGTGATCCACTTATAAGGTAGAAGGTTTAAAGGTAAAAGGCGTAAGGTGCCAAAAACCTAAGTAAAACCGATATACCCTGAAAACCCTTTAGTTAATCCTAAAGGGTTTTTGTATTTTTAGCCAATCCGATCTTGATATTTAGCAATAGCATCTTGATACCCGGTACTAAATACTTGATACTAAAAAAATGAAACTTCACACCATAAACACGGGCCTATTTAAATTAGATGGCGGTGCCATGTTCGGCGTAGTACCTAAAGCCATCTGGCAAAAAACCAATCCTGCTGATGCAAACAATCTTTGCACCTGGGCCATGCGCTGCCTACTGATAGAAGAAGGCAATCAACTGATTTTAGTGGATACCGGAATTGGAAACAAACAGGACGAGAAATTTTTTAGTCACTACTACCTGCACGGAAACGATTCCCTGGAAAAATCACTGGCACAGTTGGGTTTCGGAACAACAGATATTACCGATGTTTTCCTTACCCACCTTCACTTTGACCATGTTGGCGGGGCAATTATAAGAGCAGGTGAAAAATTGATACCAGCTTTTAAAAATGCCAGATATTGGAGCAACGAAAAGCACTGGAAATGGGCAGTTGAACCCAACGCAAGGGAAAAAGCCTCATTTTTAAAGGAAAACATCTTACCGATACAAGAAAGCGGACAGCTTAACTTCGTGGTTGAACGGGAAAATATAGAATGGCAAAAGGACATCAACATTAGTTTTGCTTACGGCCATACCGACGCCATGATGCTGCCTAAAATCAGTTATAAAGACCAAACCATCGTGTATATGGCCGATCTTTTGCCTTCAGTAGGTCACCTGCCTTTGCCTTATGTAATGGCCTACGACATGTTTCCTTTAAAAACATTAACAGAAAAGCAGGCGTTTTTGGAAGAAGCGGTCGACAATAATTACATACTTTTTCTTGAACATGACCCTATTAACGAGTGCTGCACCTTACAACGTACAGAAAAAGGAATACGTGTGTCAGAAACCTTTAAGCTAAGTGAGATTTCATGATCAGGCGCGCCAAACCAGAAGATGCAACGCAAGTTGTACCGCTGTTACTTCAAGCCATGGCTGAGCTTGCGTCAAAGCTAACCCAAACTCAGGATCAGAACACCATTAACCGCATCTTTGAACATTTTTTTCAACAATCAGGCAATCAGTACAGCTACGAAAACACCTTGGTTTTTGAAGAAGCAGACAAAGTACTCGGCTCATTAACCGCTTATGATGGAGCAAAGCTGCTTGAACTTAGAAAGCCATTTTTAATTTATCTGAGTCAGCCTGATACAACAGATAGTCACCTAGATGCAGAGACTCAAAGCGGAGAGTTTTATCTCGACAGCATCAGTGTAAATGCCAGTGCCCAGGGCAAAGGTATAGGCAAACAATTAATTAAAGCAGGCCTGGCCTGGGGAAAACAATCGGGGCATCAAACGATTGGCTTATTAGTTGAGCAAAATAATGCGCGGGCCTTGAAGCTCTACCAGCAAACGGGCTTTAAAATCCAAAATGAAAAGGAGTTTATGGGCGGCAGCTACCACCATATGGTATTTAACGTTAAATAGCAAAAAGTAAATTACATCAGAAATCGCCGTTTTCGAGCAACGAAGCAATTTTTAAGTATACGGCGACGAGCAATCGTAGTAGAATTGTTTCGCAGGCTAAAAAACCTGCTTATCATGACGACTTTTCTCAAGTATTAAAACCGCCTTCCTTCCTTCCTTCCTTCCTTCCTTCCTTCCTTCCTTCCTTCCTTCCTTCCTTCCTTCCTTCCTTCCTTCCTTCCTTCCTTCCCTCCTTCCATCCTTCCCACCATACCTAAACGCCACCCGCCAAACGCTAAACGCTATTTTTTTTTCACAATTTATTTGTATTTAATCTAAATAATACCAATTTTTGTAACCGATGGAAAAAGCGTGTATAGATATTAACCAACTCGTTAACGTATTCTCAAATACCCACGGTTCAATTTATCAGTCAGATAAGTTAAATTGCTTCTATGTAGATTTTGGGGGAAAGTTTGCACGCTACAATTGCCTTACGCTTCAAAAATTAAAAGCTGTTGTAGAACAGATTGATGTTGAAGCACTTCTTTTAAATACTCAAAAAGCAGATTTCGAATTGGTTACCTTTAACGGCTGCGAACATATCTATTTATTAAGTGCCCTCGAAATCATTGCGTTAAAAGATTTACTGCAAGGCACCTTTACCATGTTCAAGCTTAACCATATCATTAGCGACTGCCTTTACAGATTGGTTTACTAATTTATTGTTGGTTCATTGACCATTGGCAACTCAATACGTCATAGTAAACTTGTTTCAGTATCTATCTAAAAAGATTCTGAGATCAACTCAGGATGACGATTGCACAGAAAACTGAAAATTGCCAACTGAAAACTGCTAACTTAGAAATTAAAAACCAACTCAATCCGCCATACTGAACTTATTTAAGTATCTGTCTACTGAAAACTACCAACCGGAAACTGAAAACTGAAAACCAATCATCATCCCGCTGATCCTCAACCCCTATCCGTTTGGCGTTATCCATCCATTTTCCATCCTCCATTTTACATCTTACATCACCTACCCTCCTTATTTAAACTGATTACAAATAATTAATTATCAACAATTTAGACTAATTTCATATTGCAAATAAATTAGAACCCAGAACAAATTCAGTTTACATTTGTATTGTTATTAAAGTACAGAAATATGAAAGATCTAATGCGTATCAAATGTTTAATATCTCAGGATATCGAAACATTATTAAATCAGCAAATTAAAAAAGAGGCTCACTCTTCATCATTATATTTATCCATGTCATCCTGGTGCGATCAAAATGGCTTCGATTATTCAGCAGATTATTTTCTAAAGCAATCTGAAGAAGAAAGGGTTCACCAGCTTAAATTATTCAAATATGTATTGGATATGGGCGGAAACGCCATCTCGCCGGAAGTTAGCGGAATCAAAACAGAATTCGCAAGTTTCAGGGAAGTTTTCGAAGATGCTTTGGAGGCAGAAATCGCAATTACCCAAAGTTTCAAAAACATTGCAGCCAGATGCCACAAAGAACAGGATTTCGTAACTATGGAATTTTTGAACTGGTTCCTGAAAGAGCAACGTGAAGAAGAATACAAAGCACGCAGGGCCTTAGAATTGTTCGAGGTAATTGGCGAAGAAGGTACCGGAAGATGGGAAATTGATAAACACGTGAACAAAATTTCTTACTCAGAAGAATAACAACAACAAAACATATATTGAAGAGCTATCCTGAAAAGGGTAGCTTTTTTTTTGCACTTAGAATCCCTATGAAGGATCGTCATTATAAGGAGGAACGACTAACCAATCTTACAACGATCGCTAAAATCCATAGTTATAAGGTTGCTTCGTCGGCTGAAAAAGCCTTCTTATAATGATGGCTTTTCCTTGAGCCCCCCATTTCACCTATTTCCGCCGGATGATAACCCAATAAAAAAGAAAAGCCCCGGTTTTCCGGAGCTTTCTTGGTTTTAGGTTGTTTGGTTTATGTTGATTATGAATAAGTCTTGAAGTTTTTATAAAAAAAGCGCCGTTGCCAGCGCTTTTTTTAAACCAAATATATAATAATAATTAACGAGCATTACAAAAGTACAAAATTCCATCACAATAACAAATATTTTTATTAAAAAAGTTATCTATAACCCAAAAAACTCTAATAAAAATCGTTTTATACTTATGAAAAAACTATAGAAATTAAATATTAGCAAAATATTAACACATAAAAACAATATTTTAACAATAAAAAACAGAAATTAATCAAATAATTAAATTTAAACACTTCATAATAATAAATTATACAGGAAATAAAGGCAAAAAGAATAATAAGTTACAAAGTTTATGAGATCATCTCATCTAAAACCGATGAAGTCACTTGCTCATATCACAATATTAACAAACTGCCAGGAAAAAAAACATTTAAGGCAGGTAGCAAATCACTTTTAAAAAAACTGCAAACCGAAAACCGCAAACCGCTAACCGATACCAGTTTTTTTTCTAAATTTGCGACTTTCACAAATAACAATATGATTAAGAGACAGCAAATTAAAGATTTATTAAAGTCGACAGCATTTGACACAGAAGTAACGGTTATGGGATGGGTAAGAACTTTCCGTAATAATCAGTTTATTGCCTTAAATGATGGATCTTGCATGGGCAATATCCAGGTAGTGATCGATTTTAATAATCTACCTGATGAGCTCTTGAAAAGAATCACAACCGGCGCAGCCATTTCTGCAACAGGCAGACTGATCGAATCGCTTGGTAAAGGTCAAACCGTAGAGATTAAAGCCACCAATGTAGAAATCCTTGGCGATAGCGATCCTGAAAAATTTCCTTTACAGCCTAAAAAACACAGTTTAGAGTTTTTACGTGAAATTGCACACCTGCGTTTCCGCACCAACACCTTCAATGCCGTTTTTAAAGTGCGCCATGCTTTGGCTTTTGCCATCCACCAGTTTTACAACGAACGTGGCTTTGTGTACATGCACACGCCGGTAATTACAGCCAGTGATGCCGAAGGCGCAGGCGAAATGTTTAAAGTAACCACTCTTGATTTCGATAACCCGCCCCGTACTGAAGATGGTAAAGTAGATTTCTCGCAGGATTTCTTTGCCCGCGCAACAAATTTAACGGTATCGGGTCAGTTAGAGGGCGAATTGGCAGCCATGGCTTTTGGTAAAATTTATACGTTCGGTCCAACTTTCAGGGCCGAAAATTCAAATACCACACGCCATTTGGCAGAATTCTGGATGATTGAGCCCGAATTTGCTTTTGCCGACCTCGAAGACAATATGCAGCTTGCTGAGGACATGATGAAGCATGTCATAAAATATGCTTTGGATCACTGCAAAGAGGAATTGGAATTTTTAAATAACCGCTTAGCTGAAGAAGATAAACAAAAACCGCAAAACGAGCGCAGTGAATTGGGTTTATTAGAAAAACTTGATTTCTGCCTGGCAAATGATTTTGAACGTTTAACCTATACAGAAGCCATCAGGATTTTAAAATCTTCTAAACCAAACCAGAAGAAACAGTTTAAATACCTGATTGATGAGTGGGGAGCTGATTTACAAAGCGAGCACGAACGTTACCTGGTAGAAAAACACTTTAAAAAACCGGTAATCTTAACCGATTATCCTGCCGATATTAAATCTTTCTACATGCGCCAGAATGAACCGGATGCCGAAGGCAGACAAACGGTAGCCGCAATGGATATCTTATTCCCTGGCATTGGCGAAATGATCGGCGGATCGCAACGTGAAGAGCGTTTAGACCGCTTAACGCAACGCATGGAAGCTTTAAATATTCCGCAGGATGAATTGTGGTGGTATTTAGATACCCGTCGTTTCGGGTCCGCACCACACGCAGGTTTCGGTTTAGGCTTTGAACGTTTGGTATTGTTCGTAACCGGAATGACCAACATCCGCGATGTAATCGCTTTCCCAAGATTTCCGAAAAACGCAGAGTTTTAAGGTTTAAGGTTTAGGGTTTAGGGTTTAGGGTTTAGGGTTTAGGGTTTAGGGTTTAGGGTAAAACAAATAGCCTATCACCAAAGAAGTCAAGTTTTTGAAACTTGACTTCTTTTTTTTATTAATGAAATTATTATGATTGGCAATGCGATAAAAACGGGTTCCGTCATACTGAACCTGTTTCAATATCATCATGCTATTTGTGCTATTGAGGCCCCTGAGATAAACTCAGGGTGACGATTCGAAAGAACGGATCCCGTCATACTGAACTTGTTTCAGTATCTATCACGCTATTTTGCACCTTAATAGTCTTGCAAGCTCTCATACCTAAACCTGATCCGATAACCATCGGATGACGCGAAAGCCCGCAAGCGAGGTACGAGTGTGGACTTGGAGCAAAAAGCAGGGCTGAGCTAACCTAGATGTTACTGCACCTGCTTTTCTAAAAAATAGCCAAAAAGAACAAAAAGGTCATGTTTTTGAAAACCGTGACCTCTTTTTCAATCTAAAAAGACTTCGAAAATACTATCTTCCATCCTCATGTACGGTATCCCCATACGGATTAGCATGCGAATAATCTACTGCAGATACTTTATAATCGGTTGGGGCAAAACTTTTTGAAGTACTTAGCGCCATGCCTAATTCGTAACGGGTTGGATATGGGGTTTGCAATAAACTACCCGCCGGGATATACGGAAAGGTTTCTAAATAACTCTGCATCACACTCGGACTCACCCTTCTGTTGATATACGCCCGCGTTAACTGATTCGTTTCCCTTAAACCCGCAGCCCCAAGCAATTCTACCGCGCTGGCCACCGTCAGGTTGTGGAAGTTTTTAACACGAACGGTTTTATCTTCCACCACCAAACCTTTCATTAAACTCGGATCCTGCGTAGCCACCCCTGTTGGGCAGGTATTGCTGTTACACTCCAAAGCCTGTATGCAGCCCAAAGCAAACATCATTCCGCGTGCGGCATTACACATATCAGCACCGAGGGCAATATTCTTAACCAGATCGAAACCCGTGGCCACTTTACCCGAAGCAATAATTTTAATATGTTTTTTCAGGTCAAAACCATTTAAAACATCATACACAAAGGCAACCCCTTCGCGCAATGGCATCCCTACCGAGTTCGAAAACTCCTGTGGCGCGGCACCTGTTCCACCCTCGCCCCCATCAACGGTGATAAAATCTGGATAAATCCCGGTTTCTACCATGGCTTTACAAATGGCATAAAATTCGCTTTTACGACCGATACACAATTTAAATCCCACGGGTTTACCGCCCGATAAATCACGCAATTTTTTCACAAATTCCAATAAACCGATAGGTGTATTAAAGGCTGAGTGCGCCGGTGGCGACAATACATCTTTACCTTCCGGCACCAAACGGATCCTCGCCACCTCCGGTGTTACTTTCTTGGCTGGCAGCATACCTCCATGACCAGGCTTTGCCCCTTGTGAAAGTTTAATCTCAATCATTTTCACCTGATCAGCCTGTGCACGTTCGGCATAAGCGTCGTAATTAAAAGTACCATCCGCATTACGGCAACCGAAATAACCTGTACCAATCTGCCAGATTAAATCGCCGCCCGGCTGACGGTGGTAATCGCTGATCCCGCCTTCGCCTGTGTTGTGTGCAAAGTTACCCAGTTTGGCACCACCATTTAATGCCAGAATAGCATTCTGACTTAACGAACCAAAGCTCATGGCCGAAATATTATAAATACTGGCAGAATAAGGCTTCTTACAATCCGGGCCACCAACGGTAACACGGGGATCTAAATTCAATTCATGGTGCGAAATGGCAGCAATGCTATGGCTCAACCACTCGTAACCGTTTTCATACACATTTAACTGTGTACCGAATGGGATCGTATCGTTATCGGTTTTGGCACGCTGGTAAATCAATGAACGGTTTAACCGGTTATACGGAGTACCATTGGTGTCACTTTCCACGAAATATTGATACACTTTCGGTCTCAACTCTTCCATAAAATACCTCAAACGCCCAAATACAGGGTAATTCCTTACGATACTATGTTTAGGCTGATACAAATCATAGATACCAAGCAGTACAAACGGACCTGTAAAAATGAATGTCCACCATAAAAAAGGATGGTAAAGCCCCAGCATAATGGTTAGGGCGATTAAAAATGCGGCAATCGCGACGAAAGCTTTTCTCATGTTTTTATTGTTAAGTATGATATCTGCATTGTAAAAGGATAATTTTGTTATCTTCTACTTTATAAACAAGTCTGTGTTCTAAATTAATCCTCCTAGACCACCAGCCAGCATATTGATGTTTCAGTGGCTCAGGCTTCCCGGTTCCTTCGAAGGGTGTTCGTTCGATTTCTTTTATCAGGGCATTTATTTTTTTGAGAACCGATTTATCAACCGATTGCCAATAGAGATAATCCTCCCATGCACCATCCAGGAACCATTTAATCATGCTCCAAAAGATCTTGTTCTTTTGCCAAACCGTTTTCATAATCCTTTAACCCCTGCTCCAGCCTCAGTGCATTTTTCGGACTTTTTAAAAGATAGAAGGTTTCTAGCATACTATCATAATCTGCCTTAGATAAAACAACTACATCTTCTCCTTTCGCCCGCGTAACAAATAATGGAGTATGGTTAGAAAAAACCTTGTCTAAATAAGACTTTAGACTTTGCCTGAATGAGGTATAATTTGTGATTTCCATGATTTTAGATAATAATCTTCAAAATTAAAGATAATAAAAAACCTGTACAATTACTTGTACGTATTTAGAATCTTTATGGTTAATGTTATTTAAACAACAAACGTTTTAATTTGTTATTTTTACGCTATGCTTATTAAGATTTATCCGGAAAACCCCAACCAAAGGGCTATAGAACAGGTTGTTGAAGTATTAAAAAAAGGAGGCCTGATTATCTATCCAACCGATACGATATATGGTTTGGGCTGCGATATCACCAATCCGAAAGCGATTGAGAAAATCTGCAGGATACGGGGAATAAAACCAGAAAAGGCAAATTTTTCGTTTATCTGTCACGATTTAAAACACATTTCTGATTATATTAAACCCATTGACAATACTACTTTCAGGGTATTAAAGAAAGCACTTCCAGGTCCTTTTACCTTTATTTTCAATGCCAATAACAATGTACCCAAACTGTTGAGTTCCAATAAAAAAACGGTGGGTATACGGGTGCCTGATAATAACATTGCCCGTTGTATTGTGAAAGAACTGGGCAATCCTATCCTCTCGACTTCAATAAAAGATGATGATGATGTGATCGAGTATTCTACCGATCCTGAATTGATCCATGAGAAATATGAAGATCTGGTTGATCTGGTTATCGACGGTGGTTATGGCGATAATGAAGCTTCTACCG
Source organism: Pedobacter sp. BG31 (assembly GCF_042464845.1). Classification (NCBI taxonomy): domain Bacteria; kingdom Pseudomonadati; phylum Bacteroidota; class Sphingobacteriia; order Sphingobacteriales; family Sphingobacteriaceae; genus Pedobacter; species Pedobacter sp. BG31. The sequence continues at coordinate 276,652 of NZ_JBHNZK010000006.1, read as the reverse complement.
TAATCGATTGCACCACAGGTGAATTTGAAATCATTCGTGAGGGTAAAGGAAATATTGAAGAGTATTTGTAGTTAGCGCCTTAAACGCTATCCGCCTATCGGCACCTTTCCCCTGAAAGGAAAAGGACTCAAAAACAAATCCTCGCATCCTGCAATATGCACCTTTCTATATGAACCATGCGATCTGCGCCCTGCTCTGGCCTAGGATATGATGGAAGGAGAAAACGTTAAAGCTTTTGTACCTCCTTTCGAACTACCACTGCCCAGAGGCAGCACGCCCTCCCCGATTCTTCATCGGGGCTTGTGCTGGCGACCTCAAAGCTTTGACGAATTTATCCGACATCAGATCCAAGCCTTGATTTTTTGTTACTTTTTCATCAAGGAAAAAGTAAAAGCCCTTCGGTGGCTAACCGAGGCAAGCCCGAGCCAATGGCAAGAAAATAGCAACCGCTTAAGATTAGCTTCGCTGAGCACTACGTGGTCCCCACCTGCGCGGGAATGACAACCGTATTATCGCGAGCGCCCTAAACCCCTATCCGCCTATCGGCACCTTTCCATTTAAAGAGAAAGGACTGAAAGAGAATTCTCCTCATAACCACCCCCACCCCTCCTAAATCAGGAGGGGAGTTCCCCTCATAGTTTCAAAGTAATCTATCCGTGAATGTCATTTCTGCACCTCGCTGTCTGCATCATGCTACCCGGCCTCGCAGATTTTCGCAGGAAAAAGCACGGAAAGCTTTGCACCTCCTTTTATACTCCCACAGCCCAAGGCAGGATCAAAGCGACGGTGTAGCCGTACCGATTTTACATCGGTAGTGGAATAAAGCAAGGGCTAAGAGCCTCGACGCTGCCGCTATCAAGATTTCCGTAGATTTTTACAAGAATTGCACAGCAATCTTTTATACCGATAAAAACAATATGATCACATAAAAAACGGATGCAAGCCTTTCAGTTATGCCTTTGTGTTTGTTATTTTCAATGGCAGGCATGCTTTCGCTGCGCTCAGGTTGGTTACCTTTTTATCAAGAAAAAGGTAAGAGCCCCTCGGCGGCGGTGGACCGAGGCAAGCCTGAGCCCGAGCAAGAAAACCTTTAATTGTCATTCTGAACGCAGTGAAGAATCTTTCAATCAAAAGATCCTTCGTACATCGGGATGACAGCGTGAAGTAAAAGATAATGAAAAGTATACCTAAAGTGTAAATCGCAGATTACCTATAGTAGTAAGATTGCTTCGTCGGCTGAAAAGCCTTCTCGCAATGACGGATTTTTTGATGAAACAACGCCTTATTAGAAACTATCCTAATACACCATGCTGTCTGCACCCTGCTAACCGGCCTCGCAGATTTTCGCAGGAAAAAGCACGGAAAGCTTCGCACCTCCTTTCATATCTCCACAGCCCAAGGCAGGATCAAAGCGACGGTGTAGCCGTACCGATTTTACATCGGTAGTGGAATAAAGCAAGGGCTAAGAGCCTCGATGCTGCCGCTATCAAGATTTCCGTAGGTTTTTACAAGAATTGCACAGCAATCTTTTATACCGATAAAAACAACATGATCACATAAAAAACGGATGCAAGCCTTTCAGTTATGCCTTTGTGTTTGTTATTTTCAATGGCAGGCATGCTTTCGCTGCGCTCAGGTTGGTTACCTTTTTATCAAGAAAAAGGTAAGAGCCAATCCGCGGTGAGCCGAGGCAAGTCCGAGCTAAGGGCAAAACCTCCCCAATCCCTCCTGCAGGAGGGTAGTTCCCTTTTAATGTTAAACGAAAAGCCGTAGATCGTAAGAACTGCGTTTTTTTTTGGTGTCATCCTAAGCGCAGCGAAGGATCTTTTAAATCAGTTCTGCTTACCACCCCCACCCCTCCTAAATCAGGAGGGGAGTTCCCCTCATAGTTTCAAATTAATCGATCCATGAATATTCCTTTTGCTCTCTGCTATTTGCACCCTGCTATCCGGCCTAGGATATGATGGAAGGAGAAAATGTTAAAGCTTTTGTACCTCCTTTCGAACTACCACTGCCCAGAGGCAGCACGCCCTCCCCGATTCTTCCCTAAAATCCGCATGTCTGTCGTAATCTAAATATTACTAATTTCTAAAGATGAATATCACCTGATTTTATTCGCCGATAATTATATTTTTAGCTCAATTTCATTTTTGATTTGAATTTTCGAACAGATCTGGGATCCAAATTCTGTTTTGGGCATAAAAATGGTAATGACATCTCCTGCCGGCGATATACCAGGTAACATATTGGCGCTATTATTTCTTTTTTTGTTGCTGAACCTATGGGTAGCGGTGATCCATCGAGTAGATTCTCAGTTTTAGCTGTCTGCCCTGTCTGACCCATTTGGCCGGCCGGATGATGAACCTGAAAATAAACTTTTTTAGTCTGAAAGATGGCTTCAGCGTTTTTACCTTTTTTGAAAAATAATCAATGATCTTATTGTATATGTTTCGGCAGACCGCTGTAAGGTATAGGAAAACCAGGTTTTTGTCCAATGCGGAAAAAGGCATGTTGTTCCATCCAAAATCATTTTTAAGGATATCAAATTGCCGCTCCATGCCTCCTCTCTGGCCATAAAAACGGACAATGGCTACAGTATCCGTTTCGAAGTCGTTGGTCAGGATCCCCCTATATCCATAGGCATCCTGGGTAATCAGGTCGACCTGGCCATCTTTTTTCAATCTCCTTTTGGCAACCAGCCTGTATGTCTGCGGCTGCCGGTCCTGTTCCCTTGCCTGAGTGGCAAAGGGAAGGATGTCAATGTATCCTACTTCCAGCGGGCCATCTCTGTCCTCCATCACTTTCCAGTTACGGATCTGGGGGAAATATTTCTCGACATAGCTGTTTCTGCACCCTATGTAAAAATGTTCCACTTTCTGTTCCAGGAGGGCAACCACGTCATACTGGTACGATGCTGCATCTGCCCTGAAGTTTCTGATCTTTTTTACCTTCTTTGTTTCAAGCAGATCAAAAATCCTCCCGAGCGTATCCCTTTGAAATGACTTTGCATCAGAATTCCCGTTCCTGTTTTCGATATAAAGTACAAACTGCTCATTGATCGTGCAGACACCCGGCTGATAGCCATAATCCCTTTTGTAGGTCATTTTGCTGTCCTGTTTCTCATTGAAAATGATCGTGTTGTCATAATCAAGGGTAAGTTCACCAGAGTCAAGGACCCCGATCTTTTTTAGGACTTCAAGGTTGAAGTTTTCAAGGGTCCGGTTGTTACAGTATTGATGTGTGACCGCCCCCCGCTTGGTTGCACAGGTTCTTGCCTGTTCGGCCAGCCCGGAGAGCCTTCTCAGAACAGTATCGGGACTTGCAAGCCTGACATAGGGACTGTCTGTAAAATGACCCCGCAAGTGGGTATGGAGATCTTCTACACAATCGCCGCCACAGAGAAAAACAGATTTGAGAGAGTAGAAGACATCCTTCCAGGAATACCTGCTCTGGGCAGCAACGCCAGGCAGATGTGCATGGCAGAGCTTATCGATTTCCAATCTGTTTAAGTAATCAAAAACAAAATTTATGCCTCCGAAAGCGGATATTGGGTCTGAATTTATTATTTTCACAGCAGTAATATTGGTCAACACTAATTTAAGTGAATATTACCTTGCTGCAAAACATTGTTTATCAAAGTTTTGCGGCTTTTTTTTTCCTAACTTGCGGATTTTAGGTCTTCATCGGGGCTTGTGCTGGCGACCTCAAAGCTTTGACGAATTTATCCGACATCAGATCCAAGCCTTGATTTTTGGTTACCTTTTTATCAAGAAAAAGGTAAGAGCCGATCGGCGGCGGTAGACCTGTACCGATTTTTCATCGGTAGCCGAGGCAAGCCCGAGTCAGGGCAAAACCTCCCCAATCCCTCCTGCAGGAGGGTAGTTCCCTTTTAATGTTAAACGAAAAGCCGTAGATCGTAAGAACTGCGTTTTTTTTTGGTGTCATCCTAAGCGCAGCGAAGGATCTTTTAAATCAGTTCTGCTTACCACCCCCACCCCTCCTAAATCAGGAGGGGAGTTCCCCTCATAGTTTCAAATTAATCGATCCATGAATATTCCTTTTGCTCCCTGCTATTTGCACCCTGCTATCCGGCCTAGGATATGATGGAAGGAGAAAACGTTAAAGCTTTTGTACCTCCTTTCGAACTACCACTGCCCAGAGGCAGCACGCCCTCCCCGATTCTTCATCGGGGCTTGTGCTGGCGACCTCAAAGCTTTGACGAATTTATCCGACATCAGATCCAAGCCTTGATTTTTGGTTACCTTTTTATCAAGAAAAAGGTAAGAGCCGATCGGCGGCGGTAGACCTGTACCGATTTTTCATCGGTAGCCGAGGCAAGCCTGAGCCTTTGGATAAAGGATAGCAAAGTGCTTTAAGATTAGCTTCGCTGAGCACTGCGTGGTTCCCGCCTGCGCGGGAATGACGAACAGTGTTTATGAAAAGGTCAAGGATCTCTCCACTAAACATTACTATATCATTCAAAAAGCGAAATAACGTTTACACAACCATAAAATTACCCCACATTACATTTATTTTTCCACATTTTTTCGAATTAACATTAAATTAATCTGATAATAAGGCAATTGCATATACATTTGTTGTAAACAATAATTTATTCTATGAAAAAACCTTTACTGTTTATTTTATTTCTTCTGGTTTTTGTTAACTATTTATCTGCCCAGGTTTCATTAACGGCAATAAACACAGCTAAATCAGAAAATTTTGACGGTATGACATCTACCGGGACTTCAACCGTTGCCGGATGGAGCGCCGTTAAAGCCAGCGGTACAAATACCGCAACCGTTGGTTCGGCCTTACCATTAGTGGTTTACAGCACTTCATCAAACAGCGGTGCGGCATACAATGTGGGTACTGCCGGGGCATCCGATCGCTCTTTTGGAAGTTTGGCTTCTGGTGCTTTAGTACCCAGATTTGGTGCCGGCTTCCAGAATAACACAGGCGCTACCGTAACTTCAATCGATTTATCAGGTGTAATGGAACAGTGGAGAACCGGTTCAAATGCCACCGTAAACGAAAAACTGAATTTCGAATATAGTTTTAATGCTACGGGCATTGCCGATGCAAATGCCACCTGGTTGCCACTTACCGGAATGGATCTTAACGAAAAGTTAACCACCACAACTGCTGCAGCTGGTGTTGACGGAAACCTGCCTGCAAACCAAACGGCTATTTCAGGAAACATTACCGGCATTACATGGGTAAATGGCGCCACACTTTATATCCGATGGACAGACACCGACGATTTAGGAAGCGACGGCATTTACGCCGTCGACGATTTTAGCATCACCCCAAATGGCAGCGCTACCGCAACGCCGGTTCTTTCAGCTTCAAATACCGCATTGGTTTTCGGCGATCAGAATATCAACTCAAATTCTACAGCACAAAGTTATACTTTAGGTGGCTCCAATCTTACTGCAAACGTTGCAGTAAATGCTACGGCACCCTTCTCTGTTTCGAAAGACAATGTTACGTTCAGCAATGCCATCAGTTATACTACCGCCGAGGTTGCGGCCTCGCCATTGGTTTATGTGCGTTTTAGTCCAACGGTAGCAGGTAATGCCAGTGGCAATATTACCAATACCAGCACCGGTACAAGCGCTGTTAACGTTGCCGTAAGCGGAAACGGACTATCAAGCATTTTAACGGTAAACCAAACGGCTTTCGATTTTGGTTCTCAAAATACAGGTACCAATTCTACTGCACAAACTTTTAATTTGAGTGCAACAGGTTTAACGGATGTGGTTAATGTAACCACTACAGCACCTTTTTATCTTTCAAAAGATAATGTAACCTATAGCACTTCTTTAGTGTATACCGTGGCTGAACTAGCCACAAGTAAAACAGTTTCCGTACGCTTCATCCCTACAACTACAGGCCCTGAATCAGGCAATATCAGTATCTCAAGTAATGGCGCAAGTACACAAAACATCACTACGGCAGGCGTAGGCACAACACCTCCTGTAGCGGCCACACACGTTGTTATTTCTGAAGTGTATGGCGGTGGCGGCAACACCGGCTCAACTTATAAAAACGACTTTATCGAATTATATAACCCGGGTAATACCGCGGTTGATTTAACGGGTTGGAGTGTACAGTATTTAAACGCTACCGGTACAGGCACCTGGGCCAAAACAGATTTAACCGGCAGTATCCCGGCAAAAAGTTTCTATTTAGTTCAGGAAGCTGTTGGCGCAGGCGGAACAGTTAATTTACCCACACCAGATGCCATCGGAACCTTAACCTTATCGGGTACAACCGGAAAAGTAATATTAAGCAATTCAAACGTGCTTTTAACAGGTGCCAATCCATCAACCGCAGCCGTGGTAGATAAAGTAGGTTTTGGCCCAACGGCTACAGGTTTCGAAACCGCAACTACACCGGCAATTTCCAATACCACTTCCATTGAACGTAAAGCAAGTGCCACTTCAACCGCAGCTACCTTAGCGGTTGGAGGTGCTGAAGAATTTAACGGTAACGGCTACGATACCGATAACAACAGTACCGATTTTGTTGTTACTTCCCCTAATCCTCAAAACTCATCAGTAAAAGAGCCAACAGGAGCTAACCATGTGGTTATTTCTGAAGTTTATGGTGGCGGTGGCAACTCGGGTGCAGTTTATAAAAACGACTTTATCGAGTTATACAACCCAACACTTAGCGCTGTAGATTTAACCGGCTGGAGCGTGCAATACGCCAGCGCAACAGGTACAGGCAACTGGACGGTAACAACATTATCTGGTTCCATTGCACCAAAAGGATTTTACCTCATTCAGCAATCGGCAGGTACAGGCGGCACCACCAATCTGCCAATACCTGATAAAATCGGCACCATTACAATGAGTGGTACCGCAGGTAAAGTATTATTAAGCAATAGCACTACGGCGCAAACCGGTAGTTTACCAACAGGCGCAACAGTTATCGATCTGGTAGGTTTTGGCGCTACAGCCAACGGCTTTGAAGGTACCGCCCCTGCACCTGCACCAAGCAATACCTCTTCTATAGAAAGAAAAGCCAGTGCTACATCTGATGCCAACACCATGGGTACCGGTGGTACAGAAGAATTTGCCGGTAACGGATATGATAGTGATCAAAATGCTGCTGATTTTATTGTAAGAACACCGAATCCACAAAACAGCTCGGTAACAGAACCGGTGTCAACATCAGGTCCATATTTGGTAGTTACGCCAAAAACACTGGCCTTCAGTAACCAGGCCATCAATACCACTTCTGCGGCCAAAACTTATGTTTTATCGGCAGGTAATTTAACCAACAACACCACGCTGACGGTAACCGGTCCTTTTTCCATTTCGAAAGATAATACTACGTTTGCCAATACCCTTAGCTATACCATTGCAGATTTAGCCACCAACCAAACGGTTTATGTTAAATTTAGTCCAACAGCAGTTGGCAATGCAAACGGAGCCATTATACATGCCAGCGCAGGGGCCACATCAGTTTCACTGGCTTTAAGTGGTCCGGCTATTGATCCTAACCAAACTGCCTTCAATTTCGAAAACTGTACCACGGTGGGCAGTGCAGCCTTATCAGATGGTTTTTACCAGTACAGCGTAACCGGTCCGCAAACCTGGGGCTGTACCACTACTTTTGGTCACGATGCTTCCGACCCAACCGGTGCGGGTAGTGCAGGTAACGCCTTGCAGATTAATGGTTACTCGGGCGGGAACATCCTGAACGAAGACTGGTTAATCTCTCCGGCCTTAAATATTTCATCATTCAATTACGCTATCTTATCTTTCTGGACAAGATCTGCTTTCGCAGGAGATAAACTGCAGTTAAAAATCTCGACCAATTATACGGGTTCAGGTAATCCTGCACTCGCCACCTGGACCAACCTGGATGGTAAATTCCCTGAAACCGGTTCCGATAAATGGACCAAATCAGATAATATCGATTTATCAGCCTACAAAGCTACACCTGTTTACGTAGCCATTGTATACAATTCAACCACTTCATCGGCCAGCCGCTGGACAGTTGATGATTTTGCGGTAACCAATTCTAACACACCACCTGCGGTTGATATTACCACTTCGCCTTCGAGCATCAGTTTCGGCTTCCAGGCGGCCAATACCACTTCTGCTGCAAATAGCTTCGGTTTCTCAGCAGGTAACTTAACGGGCGATGTTACCTTAAACGCTCCGGCCAATTTCACACTGTCTAAAACAAGTACCGGAACCTATACCAGTACCATTACCTATCCAAAAGCCGATATCAACAATACTTCGCCAACGGTTTATGCCAAATTCTCGCCAACTGCGGTGAATACCAGCTACACTGGCAATGTAACAATTACCACTTCCGCTTCGGCAAACAAAACCGTTGCCTTAAGCGGAAATACTTTCGATATTGCCAATACGCTTGAAGTAGTAAACTGGAACATCGAATGGTTTGGCAGCCCGGCGCAAGATCCATCAAACGATGCCTTACAGGCAGCCAATGTAAAAACGATTGTAAATAACCTCAATGCAGATATTTATGGATTTGCAGAGGTGGTAGATACTACTTTGTTCAGGAATACGGTTTTACCGGCAGGATACAATGTGGTATTCAGCGAGTTTGGGTCATACGCCGATAATAAAGCCGACGCCGATTTTCCATTGGCACAAAAACTGGCTTTTATGTACCGCACCGATCAAGTTAAACCCATTTCTACTTTAGGCATTTTAAGAGACACCTACAACCCGGCTGTACCTTCAACCAGTGCCGATGGTACGCCTTACAAAAACTGGTCGTCGGGCCGTTTCCCTTATATGATGCAGGCCCAGGTGAAGATCAACAATAAACTGGATACGGTTTATTTCGTCGAGATTCATGCCAAGGCCAATACCGGAACCACTGCCGATCAGATTGATTCCTACAATCGCAGAAAAGCAGGGAACAAACAATTGAAAGATTGGCTGGATGCCAACCTTGCTGGCAAAAAAATCATCATCCTGGGCGATTTTAACGATGTATTGGATGCCGATAAAACCATTGCCCCAATGCCTGCAGGTACTGGCACTTCGTATGTCGATTTTACACAGGATGCAGCAAACTATTTCCCGGTTACCCTGCCTTTAAGTTTAGCCGGAAAACAATCTACAGCCGGCTTTAATACCGTAATCGATAACGTAATCATTAGCAAAAGCCTCAATCTCAACTACATTCCGGCCTCAGCCGAGGTTTTGGATGCCGTTAAAAACCTGGTAACCAATTACAGTTCTACCACAACCGATCACTATCCCATTAAAACGCGGTATTTGTTCGGCAATGGAGCACCAACTATCGATGCCGTAGCCAACCAGGCTGTTTGTTATTCCTCAACCAACCAGAATATTGACTTAACCGGAATTTCTGCCGGTCCGGAAACAACGCAGAACACTACCCTTTCCGTAACTTCAGATAATGCCAACCTGTTTGATGTATTAACCGTAGCCGCAAACGGTACAGATAAAGGAACCGTTACGTACCACTTAAAAAACAACGTGAGGGGTGTGGCCAACATCACGGTTACCGTAATGGATAATGGCGGAACAGATTTTGGAGGCGTAGATAAAACCACCAGCACTTTTAAATTAACCGTAACCTCAACCGCTACAGCAACCGTAACAGGTACAGCTGCAGTATGTTTAAACGGAACGCGCCAAACCATCACCTTTACCGGCGCAAACGGAACGGCACCGTATACCTTTACCTACAACATTAACGGCGGGGCAAGCCAAACGGTAAGCACTACCGCAGCAAGTGCATCGGTAACCGTATCGGCACCTACCAATATAGCCGGGGCATTTACCTATAATTTGGTCAATGTAAAAGATGCCAACTGCGGCCAGCCCCAAACCGGATCGGCAACCATAACCGTAAATGCTTTACCTGTGGTTTCCATCAGCAGCAACAAAGGTTTATCCGTTTCTAAAGGAGATGTAATGGTACTAACCGCTACAGGTGGTGGGCAGTACAGCTGGACAGGCGCTGATATCCTTAGCGGACAGAACACCGCCGCCCTAACCATCCGCCCGAAACAGAGCGGTACCTACCGGGTTAGCGTAACCAATGCAAGCGGTTGTGTAAGCGACCAGAACATTGCCATTACTGTAATAGAAGATTATAAACTCGAAGCCGGTACAGTGATTACCCCTAATGGCGATGGTTACAACGATAAATTTATCGTAAAGAACATCGATTACTATCCAAACAACACCTTAAAGATTTTTGATAAGGCCGGAAGGATATTATACACTAAACATACCTATGCCAACGATTGGGACGGAACCATAAACGGTAGCCCGTTAAACGAAGGAACCTATTATTACATCATCGATTTAGGGAACGGCATTGGTACATTTAAAGGTTACATCAACATCATTAGAGACTAATTACAGACATGAGAGCAATTACCAAAAACATAAAGCAAATGCGTCGCGTAACGTTTCTATTTGCTGCAGGCACATTATTTTTAGGATCTGTACAGGCACAGATCCTTCCGCTCAATGCACAATATTTCCAAAACCGTTACCTGGTTAATCCATCCATGGCAGGCATTAACGAAGGTTTTAACATCAACGGCAGTTTTCGCAAACAATGGTCAAACATTCCGGGCGCACCCATTACCCAAAGCGTAACTTTAGATCAGCAGGTAAACAAGGTAGGTTGGGGCGTAAACATCTACAACGAGAAATCGGGCGGCATACAGCGCACCAAGGCTGTGGGTACCTTTGCTTACCACCTGCCGCTAAACAGCGACGACCAGAAACTAAACTTCGGGATTTCTTTCGGTGCCAGTCAGGATAAACTCGATTTAAACAGCGTAAGGAACAGCGATATTAACGATCCATCCATCGCCCGTTTTAACGACAGGGGTTATTACCTCGATGGCGATTTCGGTATCTCTTATACCTCAAAAGGATTAACCGTTGAGGGTGCCGTGCCCAACATGCGTTCGGTTTTCAGGAAAGATGATTTAAACTATGCCAATAAACCCACCTTTTATTCGGCAGTAGGTTATAAGTTTATGCTGGGCTCGGGCATTAACGGCATCAGCCTGGAACCTAAAGGCGTGTTCAGGGGCATCAAGAATTACGATAATTTATGGGATGCCGGTTTAAACGCCAATTTTGCCAACGATAAGTTATACGTAATGGCCATGTACCACAATACTCAGAATGCTACCGTTGGTTTCGGGATGAATTACAAATCGACCCTGTATTTTATGGCCTACTATAATACGGCTACTTCCGCTATCAGCGGTTATACCGATGGCGATTTCGAAGTCAATATCCGTTTGAATATTAGCAAGAAGCCGTAATGATGTAAAACAGCATTCGTCATCCGATTACTATCAGATCTCGCGCAGGCGGGATCTTAATGCATCGAAACGAAAAGCCGCAGATCGAAAGACCTACGGCTTTTGTCTTTAGAAGAATGACCGTCATTTCGACTGTAGCGCAGCGGAATGGAGAAATCTTTGAACCACGTTATAGCGAGCGCCCTAAACCCCTATCCGCCTATCGGCACCTTTCCCCTGAAAGGGAAAGGACTAAAGAAAATTCTCTTCATAACCACCCCCACCCCTCCTGAATCAGGAGGGGAGTTCCCCTCAGAGTTCACGAGAATCGGTACATGAATGTCATTTCTGCACCACGCTATCTGGCCTCGCAGATTTTCGCCGGAAAAAGCACGGAAATCTTTGCACTTCCTTTCATATCCCCACAGCCCAAGGCAGGATCAAAGCGAGAGCGGTGTAATAAAGCAAGGGCAAAGAGCCTCGATGCTGCCGCTATCAAGATTTCCGTAGGTTTTTACAAGAAAGGATGCAAGCCTTGGGTTTTTGTTTCTTTTGGGCCAAGCCAAAAGAAAGAGCCCCTCGGCGGCGGTAGACCTGTACCGATTTTTCATCGGTAGCCGAGGCAAGCCCGAGCCAGGGAAAAGAAAATAGCGATTGCATTAAGATTCCCGCCTGCGCGGGAATGACGGATTTATTGATGGAACAACGACTATTTACCACCCCCACCCCTCCTAAATCAGGCGGGGAGTTCCCCTCAGAGTTTCATAAGAATCAATACACGAATATTTTTATGCACCATGCTATCTGCACCCTGCTACACGGCCTCGCAGATTTTCGCCGGAAAAAGCACGGAAATCTTTCCACTTCCCCTCATAACCCCACAGCCCAAGGCAGGATCAAAGCGACGGTGTAGCCGTACCGATTTTACATCGGTAGTAGAATAAAGCCAGGCTAAGAGCCTCGATGCTGCCGCTATCAAGATTTCCGTAGCTTTTTACAAGAATGCATAGCAATCTTTTATACCTATAAAAACAATATGATCATATAAAAAACGGATGCAAGCCTTTCAGTTATGCCTTTGTGTTTGTTATTTTCAATGGCAGGCATGCTTTCGCTGCGCTCAGGTTGGTTACCTTTTTATCAAGAAAAAGGTAAGAGCCCCCTCGGCGGCGGTGGACCTGTACCGATTTTTCATCGGTAGCCGAGGCAAGCCCGAGCAATGGGCAAGAAAATAGCAACCGCTTTAAGATTAGCTTAGCTGAGCACTACGTGGTTCCCGCATGCGCGGGAATGACGGATTTATTGATGGAACAACGACTATTTACCACCCCCGCCCCTCCTAAATCAGGAGGGGAGTTCCCCTCATAGTTTCACAATGATCAATACGTGAATATCATTTCCGCACCATGCTATCTGCACCCTGCTACCCGGCCTAGCAGATTTTTTGAGTAACAATCGGTCATCATTTAGACTGTAGCGCAGCGGAATGGAGAAATCTTTGAACCACGTTATAGCGAGCGTCTTAAACCCCTATCCGCCAAACGGCACCTTTCCCCTGAAATGGAAAGGACTAAAGGGAATTCTCTTCATAACCACCCCCACCCCTCCTAAATCAGGAGGGGAGTTCCACTCATAGTTTCATAAGAATCAATACATGAATATTTTTATGCACCTCGCTTTCTGAACCATGCTATCCGGCCTCGCAGATTTTCGCCGGAAAAAGCACGGAAATCTTTTCACTTACCCCTCATAACCCCGCAGCCCAAGGCAGGATCAAAGCGGGAGCAGTGGGACAAGGCAAGGCCTAAGAGCCTCGATGCTGCCGCAATAAAGATTTCCGTAGCTTTTTACAAGAAAAGATGCAAGCCTTGATTTTTGGTTACCTTTTTATCAAGAAAAAGGTAAGAGCCCCTCGGCGGCGGTGAGCCGAGGCAAGCCCGAGCGAAGGGCAAAACCTCCCCAGCCCCTCCTGCAGGAGGGGAGCTGCCACCCATACTTATAAAACCAAAATTAAACACCCCCTTACCCCCTCCTCACCTCATACCACTTCTCCATCCCCTCAACAAACCCCTCAAAAAATTCCCTATAATACCCTTTAATCACCTGCACCTTAAAATTTACCCTGCTAAAAAACCAAACCAGTTTATAATCCATTTCAGCTTCAAGCAAATACCATAAATACGGTTTAGCGCTATCGCAAACCAAAAACAGCCCGGGCTGATCGGTACTCAGATGCAACAACTTCCCTTTCACCTTAAGCTTCAATTCCAGTTCATAATAATCGCCCTCGTCCTTTAACACAAAACTTAAAACAGGCACCTCCATCGCAAATTCAACCATTTTCATATCCCGCATTACCGGTTTGCCGGTAACATTGCGCATGCCATAAGTGTAGAGGTAGTGTGTAAAACGCTGTTGCATCAATAGCGGCAAAGCCTTGTTCCATAACTTTAAAAGCGCCAGCTGGTTAGCCTCATTAAGTGTATGGGTTTCGGCTACCTTTTCGGGCAGGTGGGCGTTAGCGTTAAAGCGGATGGCAGCTATTTCTTTCATGGCGAAGCAAATGCTGTTCAGCTCCTCCTGTTGTGGCGAGAGGCTTATACCCTCCACATCATGCAGATTCAACACAAAGCGTTTAAAAGATTTAACCGTTTTAAGGTAGGCCGTGGCCGCAAAAACATAAGGAATTAAAAAAGGATAATGGTTGCTGTGGAAATTCAGCACATCGGTATTGGCGAAACAATAACCAATGCTAACCGGTGCCAAACGTGCCATAGCCTGTTTATACAATAACCTTTCACGCGGTACCACCACCCGTTCCGTAACATCAGGCAAATCATCACCAGGCCTAAACAAACCGCTAAACTTTTTCTTCAAGATAATAGCGAAACCGCCCGGTTTTTTAACCACATCTACATATCTCGACCGCTTATTGCCCAAAGCAAAACATGCCGGCCAGTAATATTCCTGGAAATCGCAGTAACCATTCCGCATCATGGCGCGCAAAGTAAGGTAAGCATAACGCCCAAGGTAGCTTTCATCCGTATCAACACTGCAGCTCACCAGCAGGCAATCATATTCTACCGCAATGTAAACCCTTGCCTCTTCCCCTTCCAATTTAACATGAACCGTTAACAAACCCTGATCAAAAGAAAGCGATTGTATGGCCAAGGGCTCAGGCTTTTTACTTACGTTAAATGTACTATGCCATCCGATCACTATCGGATCGCTAACGATCTGCTCCAGCACCGCTAACCTTAACACCCTGCTCCCCTTTTCAAAAGGCAGTTGATAAAACCGCGAAAGCGGTTTCCCTGCAATTGTAATGGATTTAGTTTTCATACTCGTATGGTTTTACGAGTCTTGTTGGGGTAAAATATAAAAGTGGGCTTCTACCTACCATAGCTCCTTAAAGTTTCTCAGGCCTTACGTTGATATGGAATTACAGCAGAAACCCACTCTCATTTAGAAATGCTAAAATAGCATAAACTACACAAGAATGGGCTATAAATCTACTGTTTTGCATCAACGGCCTGAGATGTGGAGCTGCAAAACTCTTATTTATAACTCTTTATTAATTAACCAAATATAATAAAACCATCACAAAAGGACAAATAAGTCCTAATATTTTTTCAATAATATTTGGACTTTGCACTGTGGGAAAACAATATCGGGATCAAGAATATTTAGTCAAAATTGGAAAACGCATCGTGGAAATTCGCGATCTTCGAAAAATTACACAAGAGAAGCTGGCAGAGTTAACCGAAATTGATACGAGACAAATAGGTCGTATTGAAAGAGCTGAAACCAACGTGTCTATCAGCAGCCTTAAATTGATTGCTGACAATTTAAAAATATCAGTATCTGATTTACTGGATTTTTCTAAATCAATAGAAAAATAAAAGCTTTTAATATTATATCAAATATATTTCATAACAACAGTAGCAACAACTCAACATATCTGCCAAAGTGAAGATGTTGAAGAATAAATATAAAAATTAAAAAGTATAGCCCGATCGGAATGATTGGGCTTTTACTTTTAAAGCATTCTTACCTCATCTTCCGATACAAAATATACTTGTATACCAAGTTTATCCATAGATTTCTTAATGTACAACATCATTGGCTCATGATTCATAGGGAACGCCATTGCGAATTGAGCATCTTGATGCTCTGGTTTATCCATTGATCGTAGCGTCGTGAACAATGCAACTGCTCCATGAGACCATATTTGTTTACCAGTAAAATACTGACCATAACGCTTGGAATTTTCATGTGCACTAGTTTCTCCTTTAACTTCTACATAAAACCTTTTTCCTTGTGGTGTTAAAGCAGTTATGTCGAAACCTTTTTGCTTGGTATTAAGTGATGTGATTTCTGTAAAGTTATTTTTCTTTAAATAGTTTACAAATAATTCTGTTATGTGATTTTCGGTTAGCATTTTCATAAAAAAATTTTCTTTATTTATTCATTTAATCAATTAAAATCGTTTTTATTGACTTTATTTTTTCAAAAATATATTCTTTCAAAGTACCATCAATAATTCCTAACCACGGTTCCTTATTGTCCCAATTATCCAATGGAGATTCTATATTTTCATAATAAGGCCAACAGTCCGTCTTATGGCCAATATTGTTTACATTAAGTTTATCAAAGTATTCGCTTGCTTTCTCCTTATTTTTATAATCATCAGATTGCCAACGTATACCAAAAATTAGACCGTTAGCCATTCCTTGAAATTCAAAGCCAATACACACATCTTTCCAATCTTTATCCCAGAAAAAAAATCCTGAATATCTCTTACTCCAATTGATACCAAATTCGAACTCTAAACCCAATTCAGTACCTATCTCTTCACATTGTAGTTTAAATTTCCCTAATAACAAATCACAAGCAGCATCCAATGCATTAGCTATTGCCCATGATGATTCCAAATTTTCTTTATCCTTACTAAGTAGTGTTGCAAGTTCGCTATTCATCTTACTATTTGTGTTTTGTCCAGTTAACAGTTTTATGAGATTAATATATTGAGTTATACTTTCTCGTAAAATCGGGAAAGATGCCGCTTCCTTTCTGCATAGCTCCAACCAACTTGAAATATCATCTTTATAGGTGATGACCTGAAAATGTTCAAATTCTTTTAGATGTCCACAACTAAATTCAGATACTCTTCTTGTGTCCAAGCCCAGATATAATAACTTTGCTTTAGGATTATAATGATGATATCTTAATAGCTGATTTTCTTGATCGCCAGCATAAATCTTATTTTCGATTAATATTTCATTACCTCTGGCGTCTTTAATTGCAATATCCAATCTTCCGCCTTTAGTTTTTTCCTCATTTATGAAGCCAATGTGTTGTTCTATGCGAACTTTAGCGGTAGTTATATCAAAATCGAATTCTTCGGCAATAACCTTTGATACAAATAATTCTAAAAATCTGCTCTTCTGAATGTGAGAGCCTAAAGGACTTAATAACTCGGCCAAAAATGCAGAATGAAGTCGAGTTTCTGAAGCTTGCAATTTAAGAATCTTAAAAACATTAAAATCTTCTCCAGTAATTTCAGAAATAGTTCGGTATTTATCTTGGAGAGAATTGACCTGAAGAAGTAGAGAGCGATAATTTGAAATCATTATTTTAATAAAATTTAAATAGATGGCAATCCTAATTCTTTCAAGAACGCATTATGCCTATTCCTGGCATCTGCAATTTTCTTATCAATATCAACCAGTTGCTTGTTCACCTCTGTTAAATCTATAATTTCTTCATCAACAGAGGTACTTACATAACGGGAAATGTTTAAGTTATAACCGTTTTGCGCTATCTCCTCCATTGAAACACGACGAGAGTAGCGGACTTCTTCTAAACGGTTTTTATAGGTCTCTACGATCTTTTGAATATCGTTTGGCTCGTCACCTTCTCCATCGCGCAAGCGGTTTTGTCTTTTCCCTTTTTCAAAATGATCGCTGGCATTGATAAACAGTACATCATCAAATTTCTTGCATTTTTTAAGCACCAAGATACAAACCGGTATTCCTGTAGAAAAAAACAGGTTTGGTGGTAATCCGATTACAGTATCAATATGATTATCTTTTAACAATTTGGTTCGAATACGCTCTTCAGCACCTCCACGGAACAATACCCCATGTGGCAAAATAATTGCCATTGTACCATTACTACTCAAAAAATGAAATCCATGCAGTAAAAATGCAAAATCAGCAGCCGATTTTGGTGCCAATCCATAACTTTTGAAACGAAAGTCTTCGCCCATTACCTCGTTTGGTTCCCAACGATAACTAAAAGGTGGATTAGCCACAATAGCATCAAACTCCATCTTCTTTGCAGGGTTCATTTCGTTTAAAATATCCCAATCGTTAGCTAGCGAATCTCCGTGGTGAATGGCAAATTCAGTATCTTTAACACCGTGCAGAAGCATGTTCATTCGTGCCAGGTTATAGGTTGTAATATTATACTCCTGTCCGTAAATTTTGCCAATGCCAAATGCCCCCAGCTGCCTGCGAACGTTTAAAAGCAAAGAACCCGAACCACAGGCAAAATCAAGTACTTTATCTATCTTTTTCTTTTTACCTAGCGAAGGATCCTGACTATCTAAAGTAACAATTTCAGATAATATCGTTGATAGCTGTTGAGGGGTATAAAACTCACCAGCTTTTTTACCAGAACCTGCTGCAAATTGCCCAATTAAATATTCATAAGCATCACCTAAAACATCGGTATTGGTAGAAAATTTGGCAATACCTTCTGCAATTTTTTGAATAATGGTGCAAAGCCTTTTATTGCGTTCTGTATAGTTTTTACCCAGCTTTTCAGAGTCGAGATTGATTTCGGAGAACAAACCTTGAAAGGTACTTTCAAAAGATTCATTTTCTATATATTTAAAGCCCTGCTGTAAAACAGTAAGTAATTCTCCGTCTTGTTTACGGGCCAATTCTGATATACTCGTCCATAAATGTTGTGGTTCTACAACATAATGCACCTTACGGCGCATTTGCTTTTCAAATTCCAAAACATCTGCAGCATTCTCTTCGTACCACACAGCCAGTGGTGTGCGTTTATCTTCCGAACCTAGTATCGGGTAATCCCCTCCTAACTCTTTCTTGGCTGCTTGCTCATAATTATCGGATAAGTAACGTAAGAAAAGAAAGGAGAGCATATAATCGCGAAAATCATCTGCGTTCATCGAACCACGTAAATCATCTGCTATTGCCCAAAGCGTTTTCCCTAATTGTTGTTGTTCTAATGCGGTCATGTTATAATTTTTGTATGGTACTATCTTTTAATAATTCTGGTAATTCAAATTGATGTTTATCCAAAAAGGCGTCCAATATCCTTTTAAATAATTCTTTGTTATCGTCATTCATATCAACTGGTTCATAAATTGAATGTTTACCATGACTAAGTAGATTTAGCGCTCTTTCAAAAAGAACCTCATCTTCTACATTATAAATACATTTTCCAAAATCGTTGAAGCCAAAAAATGAAGAGGTTTTTTCCAATATACTTCTGAGTATATTAAAATGAAAGGTTTTGATATTTCCTGACACCGTTGCCTCCTTCAGTTCACTCAACAACGCTACATGATGAAAATAAGGTGTATCGGTAGTTTTTCTTAAGCTGTAAGATTGATCGGCCTTTTTATATAAAAAATATTTTTCGTGTGGTTTCTTTTTAATTTCATTGCAAACTACATTGTAAAAAAGAATGTGGTGTGAGGAAACGACAACTTTTATTTTTCCTTCAGCCTGTAACAGCAGTTGTGATAAATCACTGGCTACCGCAATGGCATTATTATCGTCCAAAGAGGAAATAGGATCATCTATATAAAAGTATTTAACCCAATTGTAAGCCTCTGCCCCATCTATAGCCAACTGACAAATGGCTAAAAATACACACCAGATAAACATATTTTCTTCACCGCGTGATACCTTAATACTGTTAACGGTTTCTGTTTTTTCCCGAACTTCTCCCTTTACATTCGTTTTTACACGAACCTCCCGGCTAAAGCTGATTTGCCATTTATCATAATCTATAGAAAAATCAAAATCTGCATAGCGGTTTAGAAAAGGACGAATTCTGTTCTCTAACTCTAACTCCTGAAAGCCACTAAAAAATTTAGATGAAGAATTAATTTTTAGAACCCGTTCCCTGTCGTTTACGATATCATTATCCCAGCTAAATAAATCTTCGGTAAAGGCATTAAAATAGAGGGTATCAGCCTGCTTCAGCTTATTTTTTTTACCCTGCTCCTTAAATTCCATAGATACTCTGGTTTTACCTGTGCCATTATGTGCATAAAGCAAAATGAAATCACAGGTTTTCAGGTCATCTCTGAGCCTTATCACAAGTTCTTTAAGATTTTTATAATTATAAATCTTTTTAGCCATGGATAATTAATTTATGGTTGGAAACAATTGTTGCATCAAGCCTTGTTTATGCAATTTGAGACTTTCAATTTTTTTTGTCTGTTCACTTATCTCACTGTTTAAATAACTTATAAAATTTTCGATTTTTTGTAATTCGTCATCAAGAGGAGGAAAATGAATTTGAAAACTTTTTATTTGCTCAGAACTTATATGTGGAATGCCAGAACTTGTGTTAATTCTGTCAACATAACTATGAAATTTTACTGAATTAACTTGATGAAAAATATATTTAATTAGTGATTCCGAATCAGCTCTAAGTCTTGCAACACGTTGCACTAATAATCCACCTTCATCAGAGGCAGTAACAAGTGCAGTATTTTTTCCAACTTTAGAGCCGTCCATTGCAATTACTAAATCATTTTTTTGAACCCTAAATTTCCCAAGTTTTTCTAAGCTACCTAAAAAATAACGGTCAATTTCAATACTATGCCTAATTCTGCCTTCTGTAACATTTATACCTCTTACCAATCTTGTGCCAGTTACGTTATCCGATATTTCATGACTTTTAAAAGCGTAGCCAGATAACAAATTAATCTTAATGCCTATTGGAGCAAATTCCCAATCCCCACTATTCTTAAACTCAGGAAAACGCAATTTGGGTACTTTCTCTCCTTCAGCAGGAAACAATTGTTGCATTAAACCGCTTTTATGATTTTTTAATGCAGCTAGCTTTTCGTTTTCTGCAGTAATTAAATCATCCAAAGAAGAAAGGCAGTCGGCTATTTTTTGTTGTTCTTCTGGATTTGGTATTGATATACTTAGTTCTCGAATTTGGTCAACTGAGACAACGTTTTTAATTGCACCTCCAGCTGATTGTGATAATAATTTCTCTTGATTTATCGGCAATTCTAATGACAATTTGATAAAATCAATACTTTTATTTTCGTTAACCGACAATTTTAACAAAGCTTGATTTATAATCCCCTTTTTAAAATTTTGTGGAATTTTAGCAAACTTACCCATTGTTCCAGAGCAACTCATTATCAAATCACCGCTAGTAATAGAAAATCTTTTTAATTCTGAAAATTTTTCGTCATTGATATAATATCTAAAGGAACTGAAGTCTTCATATATAGCATGAGACTGCTCATAAACGGCATGACCTTTTTTCACGAAAATATCTTTTTTTAACGCCCCTCCGAAAGGTCCTCTTACTAACTTACAAATTTTACCCAGCGGCTGTTCATACCATCCCTCCTCATTCTCAAATTCAGGAAACCTCAACTTTGGCACCAATTTATTTTCCTTGCTCATTTTCTTCTTCTGATGCATTTATTTCGTTTAATACTAAGGTTTGCAACTCATCTTTAGGCAATAAAAGCTGGTATTCGGCTACGCCTATTGGTTTGTTGATGTCTTGAAGTGCTATTTCTACATCTAAATGGTCTTTATCTGCGCAGAGGATAATCCCAATAGATTGGTTTTCGTTTGCTCTCTTTTCCAATTTATCGAGGAGTGAAAGATAAAGGTTCATTTTCCCCACATATTCGGCTTTAAAACTCCCTATTTTTAACTCAATAGCAACCAATGCCTGTAAGCCTCTATGAAAGAAAAGCATATCTACAAAGTATTCTTTGTTGTTGTATTCCAGCCGGTATTGGTTTCCTATAAATGAAAAACCTTTGCCCAATTCTAATACAAAAGCCCTTATTTTGGCTATCAACCTGTTTTCCAATTCCAGCTCTTTTATTGGCGTGGTAATGCCTAAAAAACCGAGGTTATATGAGCTTTTAAACACTTCATTGGCGTAGTTTGCATGTATTACCGGAAGTGTCTGGTCGAAATTGTTTGATTTTATTTGTTTCTGTATATTGCCATAAGTATCCATTTTTATGGCATTGAGCAATAAATCCCTCGTCCATCCTTTGGATATTGCTTCGTTTGCATAAAAATTAGCTTCTTCGGCTGATTGTATCTTATCAAGCAAAAGCAAGTTATGCCCCCATGGCAAAACTGCTACGCGCTGTAGCAGTTTTGTATCTACCTGATAATAACGCTCATAATAGCGTTTCATATTCCATAAATTACGGGGCGACAAGCCCATATCAGGAAATTCGTTTTTGAGATCGATAGATAACTGCTTCACCACGCCACTACCATAGCCTTCTTCCAGTTGTTTTTCAAAGAGTAATTTTCCCAAATTCCAATAAACAGAGTTTGATGCACTGTTTACTTGCTTTGCAATCAACGTCTGTGCAACCTTGATCTGGCTTATAGCCTGATGTAAAATCTCGCTGTAAGCCGAATCGTTTATGTTTAATTGAGATTTGTTAGTCATTTTTGAATTTGCAATTGATTACTCATAAGCAGATAATCCCGCTATTTCGCCTCCCTTGGCTAATTTTTTCAATTGGGGCATTAAATCTTCCATAATGGCCGATTCCTTTTTGGCCCGATCTTTCCAACCCAACTCTAGTGGCGCCAACAAATCACTTAATTGTTCCGCATCAAATATCATCCGGTCTACCGTGCTTTCCACAAAAGTTTTTAAGGGCTTAACGGCTAAACCGTATTTATGGGCAATAATCGTAAGCTCCTGAGCAGATTTTTCTTCTATAAATCGCTCAAACCCCTCACGTATTTCACTTTCAGACAAGCTTTTCCCAACCTCCAAACTTTTAATATATGCTGCAATATCATCACGGGCATCCATCAGGTTGGCACTTGAGCTCAACAAATCAATAAGTTGCTCTTGCGTCATTTTCTGCTTAGATGGTTTGGCGTTCGTATATTTGGCTATCAAGCCCATAATATAATCGTAATCAACCACAGCAGAGGCAAACAGTACAAATTCAAAATCCAGTTCCTGTACATCCGCATTGGTGTCTTCGCCCCCCTTATCTTGTTTCTCTTTCAGGCGTTTAGCCGTTTCTAAATAAGCGCCCTTAAAAGAACGTAGATCCTCATCTGGCAATAAACTTTCTATTTTTTTCTGCTCGGCTTCTTTTAAATCAGTATATTGATCTAGTTGTGTTTTGTAACGTTGTATTTCCTTAAAATAGGTAATAAATTCGGCACGGGCCATATCGCCTTTTAAGTTGTTCACCTCTTCAGGTTTGGTTACTAAACCACGCGATTGCATAAATTGATTAAGCTTTGTAACCGCTTCTTCATATTTACCAATCACCACAGGTGCTGCATCAACCAGCCAAATTTCTTTGGCCTTGCTGGTGTTTTCTCCAGAAAATAAAGCAATGGCATAATCAACAGCATCCTGCTGGTTACGAAAATCTAAAATATGCCCATAAGGTTTACTCGCATTTAAAATTCTATTGGTCCTTGAAAATGCTTGTATTAAACCGTGGTATTTCAGGTTCTTATCTACATATAATGTATTTAAATATTTAGAATCAAAACCAGTTAATAACATATCTACCACAATGAGAATATCTATTTTATTGGCATGCGGATAATCTGCATTGGTATATTTTTGGTCTTTAATGCGTTGTTGCACATCCTGATAATACTGATCAAACTCTGTAATGGTATGATTGGTACCATATTGTTTGTTATAATCATTAATAATGCTTTTAAGTGCCAGTTTCTTCTCTTCCGGTGCTACTTCGTTATCTGCTTTCTCCTGTAGTAAATCATCTTGTAATTGTTTTACATCCTGATTACCTTCTGCAGGTGGCGAGAAAACGCAAGCAATATTTAATGGATAAAAATCGTCATATAAAGCTGCTTTTTTTAATTGTATATCTTTAAATAGGTTATAGTAGGCAATCGCATCGTTAATAGAAGCTGTGGCCAGCACCGCATTAAACTTGCGTGAATGTGTTGCGGCACTATGCTTATCAGATATGGCTTCTACAATAGCTTGTTTAGTGTAGGTTTTATCCAGCCTATGTTCATATTCTCCCTGACTTTTAAAATAATCAATATGGAAACGCAAAACATTTTCATCCTCTATAGCATGTGTAATGGTATAAGCGTGCAAGCGTTTTTGGAAAACTTCTTCAGTTGTTAAGTATGAAGCTTGCTGCCCATCTATTTTTTTGTAAGTGGCATTATCATCAAAAATAGGTGTCCCTGTAAAACCAAATAATTGCGCATTCGGAAAAAACTCCTTAATGGCTTTATGGTTATCGCCAAACTGCGAACGGTGGCATTCATCAAAGATAAACACCATTCTTTTACCCGCTAAAGGTTTAAGTTGCTCTTTGTAGTTTTTACGGTGACTAGGATCTAATGCCAGGCCTAGTTTTTGTATCGTGGTGACGATCACTTTATCGGCATAACTTTCTGAAAGCATACGCCTAACCAACGTATCTGTATTGGTATTTTCCTCAACGCTACCTTCCTGAAACTTGTTAAATTCTTCCCGGGTTTGTCTGTCCAAATCTTTACGATCTACTACGAACAAACATTTTTCTACATCAGGATTGTCTTTCAACAACGTTGAAGCTTTAAACGAGGTTAAGGTTTTACCACTCCCTGTAGTATGCCAGATATAACCGTTACCACGATTTTGCTGAATGCAATTCACAATGGCTTTAACCGCATAAATCTGGTATGGGCGCATTACCATTAATTTCTGCTCACTTTCTACCAACACCATATACCTGCTGATCATTTCGCCCAAAGTACACTTCGCTAAAAATATCTCAGTAAACTCGTATAAATTGTCAACTTTTGAATTATCTTCTCTCGCCCATTTGTAAACAGGTAGAAATTGTTCATCGGCATTAAAAGCAAAATGTTGATTTTTATTATTGGAGAAGTAGTAGGTATCAGAACGATTGCTCACAATAAACAACTGCATAAAGCACAACAGCGAATTGCTATAGCCATTACCCGGGTCATTTTTATAATCAACAATCTGCTGCATGGCCCTTCTGGGGCTAATCTGCAATGTTTTTAATTCAATCTGTACTACAGGTATCCCATTAATCAATAAAATAACATCATATCGATGGTTGGTATCCTTTGTATTGATCCGTAACTGATTAATTACCTCGTATTCATTTTTACACCAATCTTTAATATCAACCAAAGTATATTGTAGTGGTGTGCCATCTTCACGGATAAAAGTATTTTTTTGACGTAAGTTTTTAGATGCTATAAAAACATCTGGCGTAACAATTTCATCCCGTAATCGCGCAAATTCAGCGTCTGATAGGTTTACACGATTCAATGCGTCAAATTTCCGACGGAAGTTTAATTCCAAAGCATTACGGTCGCGTATATCTGCCCGATACGTATATTTCAAATCGGTTAGTTTTCCAATAAATCCGTACTCAACTTGAGGCTCGTTAACGATCAAAGTCATTTATCTTTTGAGTAATTTAGGCTCGACATAATTTAGCAATAATTGCTTAAATTAAAACCAGCAGGTAGAATATTTAGCTAAATTATTAAAAGAAGCCGAAATATCGTAACCTTATTTCTGGATCGTTCATATTTAAGTAATTACAATTTATAATAAAAAATAATAGGCTCTCTAATTGATAAGCAAAAGGAAGCCGGATAGGTTTTTATTAAAAGTAAAAGGGACAATCATCACTGTTGTCCCTTCCATCATTAACTCGTGTGGCACGGGTTCGCACAATACTTACACCCATTAATCCTCTTATAGGGATGTTTTCTTTTCGCCTCGACAACTGCTGGTGCACAGGAGCTAAATAACCCTAAGTAATCGTAATTCTGCGAAGGATAATATTGGCAATCATCCTTGTGAACCTCATAATCGCCATTGGATTGCTGGTTCAAATTTAATCTGTAACTGGCCATAAATTTTGGTTTAAACTATACATCTCAAATCTCTCCAATTCATAACACCTCTTTTTACGGTTTCCCCCATTCTTTTAAAAAAAATATCCACTACTTTTAGTTTTCAAGTGTTCAATAAGGTTTTTGCCTTAAATTGGTCGCTGATCGGAAATGTCATCTCAGAAAATGATCAGAGAATTTGAACAATTTTTAGGGTAACTTTCTAATACGCGGAATACCCGAACCCAATTGCGCTACCAAATCTAAATGCTAACTTCCCAACCATTCCAAACCACAATCTTTACAGGCATTGTATTTCTTCAGCTTAATTTCCATTGTTTTTCTTTTTAAGCTGTTTAGTGCTTTGTTCTAAATGCTGCACAAAATCTTGTTCTACTTTAGAAAGTTCGTTTTTCAGGCTTTCTTTATAATTGATATATTCTTCTTTAGCTTTGTTTAAGGCTTGTTGATGGCTAACCGTACCGGCATGAGTTAAAATATCATTACCTGTCATTTGTAAAAAGTCATCAACCCGTTGCAGCCAGTCTTGCATGTACATGGGTTTGCGGTTTAAGGCTTGTAATTCGGCCACCTCTAAATAGGCAGTGACCATGCGGTTCAATACATTAAGTTCTTGCTCATTTAAATAATTTTTGGCTATAGCAATTTCTTGTTCGGTAGGCTGTGCGCCCTTAAAGTTAGTTAAACCTAAAAAAGGTTTTGCAGCATCAATTCTACTATAAACCACTTCTGCAGCGGTTTGTCCATGTGCTGCCCAATGCATTTTGTTTTGTATGGTTTTAAAAAAAGTTTGCGAGGTTTCGGTATTTGGGTCGTAATCTACACTGGTGGCATATACATCTAATACTTTGCGCCAAAATACTTTTTCTGATGATCGGATGTCTCTAATCCGAGCCAATAACTCATCAAAGTAATCGCCACCCCCTGCTTGTTTCAGCAGTTCATCGTTCATGGTAAAGCCCTTTACCAAATATTCCCGTAACCGGGCTGTTGCCCATTGCCTAAATTTGGTACCCTGCAAGCTTTTTACGCGGTAACCAACAGAAATAATTACATCAAGGTTGTAGTAGTTAAACGGTTTTTGCTGAAATTCGGAATTTCCGAATTTCTGCATGGTGGTGCTTTCTTCCAACTCTTTTTCTTCATAAACGTTTTTAATGTGTTCGTTTA
The DNA here is from genome assembly GCF_042464845.1 of Pedobacter sp. BG31. Lineage (NCBI taxonomy): Bacteria > Pseudomonadati > Bacteroidota > Sphingobacteriia > Sphingobacteriales > Sphingobacteriaceae > Pedobacter > Pedobacter sp. BG31. Next base: position 250,003 of record NZ_JBHNZK010000006.1, on the reverse strand, counting down.
TGGTCGATTTTGCCTTTCCGAAAAGTAAGGCCATTTGATCTTGCGTAAGCCAAACGGTTTCGTTTTCTAAACGGGTTTGTATTTTAGTTTGCCCATCTTCAGATTGGTATAAAATTAATTCAGAATTCATATTAAGCAAGGTTTAAAATTTCACGGTACTATACCTGCGGATGTTAATTCGCCACCACCTGCGTCACCAGTAAATAAACTAATCCATTATGTACAGAGGCTTGCGGGTTCCGTAATTCATTGTATGATTTTAAGGCCACAAATTAGCGTTTTTTGAACGATTAAACTAAACACCACCGATAAAACAAGAGTCAAATTTGATAGTTTTTTTAAATATACTATACGGTTTCACGTACCCTAAACAAGGGTAATTAAACTATCTTTAATTAAAACCCGTGATTAAATAACAGCAAACTCACTCTTCCTCCACCTTCCAGCTTAACTTATCTCCCTGCTCCATTACCTCGCTTTCCACTTGAGGTTGCGCCACAAAATTGACGATTAGACCATCTTTTACGTGCAGGGCGTGAATAATTTTAGCCGCATTATAACGTCGGTCGGTATAGCGCGCGCTGCCGGAAAAAAAAGAAATGCCCATGGCAAAAATCAACGCTTTATTACCCTGGTGATCGAGCTTTAAGGCTAAGCTTGTTTTCGGAAAATGGGTTTGATGTAAAGGGATCACCAGATCATTTACTTCCATCATTTCGTAGCCGCCGTTATCATCCAGGTCGAAATGGAAGCCCATGAGCTGCAAACGGGCTTCAGTTGCCTTAGGACGTGGTTTCAGGAGGCTTTTTGTTTTGCCCCCAGGCAGCATCAGTTTTACTGATCCACCGGGTTCGATGCGCAAATCGGCTTCGCGAAGCCATAACTGATCAAGGGATTTGCAACTGTTAAATTCGAAACCCTTAAGCAGGGCGATGTTACCATCCATCAACCTTTTATTTCCGGCGTGTTCGGCAGGGATGGTTTTAAAGATTTCGATAAAACGTTTGTTCAGGCGGTTGACAAGATCGCCATAGGCATAAAGTTTAATTAGTGGGGCAAATGCTTTACGGATGTAAGCGGCATTTCTGCTGGCGCTGCCAAAATCGCGACTGCTTTTTTTGCTCGCTTCGGTTTGCTGTTTGCTGGCCGCTTTTTGTCTGACCACATCTTTATTTCCGCGTTTGTAAAAAACAAGATCGCCGAGTTGTCCGTTGATTTTAATAATTCCATTCTGGTTAGCCATAATTTTAGTATATTAGGTTAAACAAAAGGGATGATCACTCAATTTAATCAATCTGATTTAAAAATCCCAAAAAAAATATTCTAAAGTCCACCTTCACCCCACATCTATCCCACGTTTACCCCACCTTCCGGCCAGGTTTGCTTATCCCCTGCTGTACACTAACTTGCCTACTGCTTCGGACTTGCTTTAGTTGAAACAGCGCCAAGTTGAAGGTCAGCGATAGCAAAGATTTGTATCGCTTTCGGTTGGCGGGTCAACATGAACTAAATAAAAGGTAAGGAGAAACTTATTTTAGGGTTATTTCGGTCTATAGCTGCGTGGGAACATGCCGGTAAAGTGGGCGAACCTTCCCGCACCCTCCTGAAGGAGGAGGTGTTACTCATCGTTTTGACGCAAGTTCAAAGATCTCTCCACTGCGGTCGAGATAACGGATTTTTCGCGATAAAGGCATTAAAAAATCCTGCACTCAAGGATGACGGAAAAACAATGAGGCAAACCAACAAAAGGCGAGCAGAATAAATTTTGTTTCCTAACCACCCCCACCCCTCCTGAATCAGGAGGGGAGTTCCCCTCAGAGTTTCAAAGTAATCAATACATAAATATTTTATGCCCCTAGCTATCTGCACCCTGCTGCCCGGCCTCGCAGATTTCCGCCGGAAAAAGCACGGAAAGCTTTGCAGTTCCTTTTTAATAGCAGGCCATGCTTTCGCTGCGCTCAGGTTTGTTTCTTTTTCATCAAGAAACCTGCGAAGCAAGCTTAAAGACAGATAAAAACATATACAAACACTGAAAAAAGTAAAAGCCCTTCGGTGGCTAACCGAGGCAAGACACAGGGCAAAGAATGTACTATTAACCTAACTTAAAAGATTTCTCCGCTACGGTCGAAATGACGGATTTTTCACGATAACCTGCAATCAAAAGATCCTTCGTACCTACCATTGACGTTATTTTGAAAATCATTAATAATCAACACTTTAACTGCTTTTGCATTTCCATCCAGCTAGGCCATAGCACGGTATCCCCGTTCTACCTAAATCCGGCCTAACAAATTTTTCGGGCTGCACTGCCCAAGCCAACCTACTAGCTTCGAAAGAAAAATTTTCAGCCGGTGTTTTTTGTTTCTTTTTGACACCAAAAAGAAAGAGCCCTTCGGCGGCGGCGAGCCGAGGCAAGACTGCGCCGTAGGATAAGAGAAGACAATTATACGTCACTCATATTGATTTTAAACAATTAATTAACCCTCAGGATGACAGCAAAATGGGAAGTCCATCCGTACCATGCGATCTGCACCCTGCCACCCGGCCTGGCAGATTTCCGCCGGAAAAAGCACGGAAATCTGTGCAGTTCCCCTCATACCTCACAGCCCAAGGCAGGATCAAAGCGACGGTGTAGCCGTACCGATTTTACATCGGTAGTGGAACAAAGCCAGGGCTAAGAGCCTCGATGCTGCCGCCATCAAGATTTCCGTAGCTTTTTACAAGGAATTGCGTAGCAATCTTTTATACCGATAAAAACAACATGATCTGATAAAAAACGATGCAAGCCTTTCAGTTATGCCTTTTCTGTTGTTGTTTTTTAGGGCAGGCATGCTTTCGCTGCGCTCAGGTTTGTTACTTTTTCATCAAGAAACCTGCGAAGCAAGATTAAAGACAGATAAAAACATAAACAACCACTGAAAAAAGTAAAAGCCCTTCGGTGGCTAACCGAGGCAAGCCCAACTAGTGGAACGGACTAGAAGAGGATTCCATTAATAACCACCCCCACCCCTCCTGAATCAGGAGGGGAGTTCCCCTCAGAGTTTCAAAGTAATTGATCCATGGATAATGTTTATACTCCATGCTGTATGCGCCCTGCCACCCGGCCTCGCAGATTTTCTTGTTAATAACCGGTCTTGATTCCGACTGGAACGCAATGAAAAGGAGAAATGTTTGAGCGATCTTAAAAGATCTCTCCACTGCGGTCGAGATGACGGATTTTTCGCGATAAAGGCATTAAAAAATCTTGCACTCAAGGATGACGGAAAAACAATGAGACAAGCCAACAAAAGGCGAGCAGAATAAATTCTGTTTCATAACCACCCCCACCCCTCCTAAATCAGCCAGGGGTTCCCCTCATCGTTTCAAATATTACCTTAACCTTTAAACAAACCTGCAAAAATTTCATTCGAACGCAACTTTGCCTGATGATCGTAAATATGCGAGGTACTCATGATCTCGTTTACACCATACTTTGCTACAAAAGCTGTTAAATTTTCCTGAATGGTTTTGGCGCTGCCAATAAAAGAGTAGTATAACATCTGCTCAACCGCTTCCTTTTCCATACGGTCCCAATACATATTGATATCATCAACCGCTGGTTTGAGCATTTCTCTTTTACCGGTAATTACACCAAGAAACATCCTCTTTACCGAACTCGATAAACGTTCTGCCTCCTCATCGGTATCTGCAGCAACCACATTTACACAAGCCATTACATAAGGCTCGCTCAAAAACGGTGACGGTTTAAAATTATTCTTGTAAATGGAAACGGCCTGTTCGAAATACGTTGGGGCAAAATGGCTGGCAAAAGCATACGGAAGTCCTTTTTCTGCTGCCAAACGGGCACTATCGGTACTTGAACCCAAAATCCATATCGGAATATCCAATCCTTCGCCAGGTATGGCCCTTACCCCCGCCCGGTTATTGCCGGCAGAAAAGAATTGCTGTAATTTTTCAATATCCCTGGGGAAACTATGAACGGCATTAAAATTTTCGCCACGGATGGCCATTGCCGTAACCTGATCGGTGCCAGGCGCCCTGCCCAAACCGAGGTCAATGCGGTGAGGATATAGCGAAGCCAGTGTTCCAAATTGTTCGGCCACTATTAAAGGCGCGTGGTTAGGCAGCATAATGCCTCCGGAGCCTACCCGTATGCGGGTGGTATTACCCGCAATATAACCAATCAATACCACCGGGGCCGAACTGGCCACGCCGGCCATATTATGGTGTTCGGCAAACCAGTAACGTGTATAGCCCAAAGCTTCAGACTGTTTTGCTAAATCTAAACTGGTTTTAAAAGTATCTGAAGGAGTAGAACCATCTAAAACGGTTGCAAGATCGAGAACGGAATAAGGTATATTTTTCAATAAGTGATCAGCCATAAACTAAAAAAGATAAATCTGTATTGCAAAAATATCCTTAATAAAACCAAGTCTGCCTTAAATGAATACTTATGACGCTTAGCCAACACAACCCGCAATACCACAAGAGGATCTGATGCAAAAAACAAAAAAACTGAATCAGACATTACCCGTTACAGCACTGTAGGAGTTTGTATATTCTGGTAACAAAACAGATGAGCAGGCGCTCTTAAGTTGATTAAACTTATTATATTGATAGCAAATCAATTAGATGCTGTAAACGCCCTTATTGTAGCGTATTTTATGGATTATGGCTGTTGCCCGCATCAATCGAACTTAATTGACAAATATTTTAGTTAAATTAATAAACAAGGGAGAAACTTTAAATTATTGCGTACAGATAGTACGTTTTTCGTTACAAAAAGGCGTAATTTCGTTATAAGAGAACCAGATATTTTGAAGATGATTAAGTGCATAGCCATAGATGACCAGTACAGTTCCTTAGCAGGGCTACAAAAATATATAGAAGATACACCAAACATGCGGCTAGTGCAGCAATTTACAGATCCCATTACTGCTTTAAGAGAGTTAGCCAGCTCAGAAACAGTTGATGTTATTTTTATGGATGTGGAAATGCCCCAGATTTCAGGCCTCGAACTGGCCAAAGCCATACGCTTCAGAACCAGAAAACTCATCTTTACCACTTCTCATCAGCAATATGCTTTTGATGCTTTTGAGGCTGCAGGAGATGCTTATTTGCTAAAACCATATAGCTATGCTAAATTTGCAACAACCATTACCAGGCTTTTTGGGCATGAAATGACGGGCGGAGCAAATGAAGACTATTTTTTGGTTAAAAATAAGGAAGAAGAACACCGTGCGGTAATGGTGAAATATGAGGATATTATTGCTTTTGAAAGCTTTCACAATTACATTAAACTACATACCGTAACTAAAGTAATTATTGCTTACTTAAGCTTAAAAGATGTTCGCGAACAGCTTAGCATTAAAAAAGGTTTTATACAGTTACACCGGGGTTATATTGTGGCTATTGATAAAATTTTGCATATAGACGGCAATCGGATTACCATGAACAACCACATTAGCTTTACCGTTGGAGACATTTATCACCATGAATTTAAAAGTTTTATTTCCGAAAGGTTAATTATCAGCAGCCGCAAGAAATGACGGCTACTGATGAAAACGTTTATTGATTTTAATTTAGACCAGTAAGCGTAGTAAACGTTGTAGTAGTGGGTTCAGAACTGGATGTTGGTTTATTGATGTTTCTGCACAGTTTTTTTTTAAATACAAAAAGTGTTCTTTTAGCTAGTTTTTGAGTTTTCATAATTGTTTTTTTTCGAAAACTAGCGGCGGGTACACCCTATAACTTTAGTTGTTACACAAATAGTAGATATGCCTTTATGAATAGATTAAAACGGAGCGTGACTATGCTGCAAAAATGGCTGCATACTTATCGTATACACATCATTGTTTGGACAGCATTTATCTTTTGGGAGACTGTGATGGTGATTTACTTTCTTGGCCAGTTAGGTACATTTGGTAACTATGCTATTCACTATACCCTTAATATCACTTTATTTTATACCTATGCCCTACTGCTGGATAAAGCAACCACATTTCCTAATGGTGCATTATGGAAAGTTCCGGTAGTTGTGGTGTCAACCATTTTGATTTATTTAGGCACAGTTACCGGCGTAGACATTTTGCTAAATACCTACACCAATATTTTGCCCGGAGAACTGCCGAGTCTTAAGGTTAGAATAAGCAAGGTACTTTATAGAGGGTCATTTTTTCTTCTTTTTTCTACAGGTTATTATTTCTTAAAACGGTTTATTAAAGAAAAAACCGAAAAATCCCGGATCGAGAAACAGCGTTTTCAGATGCTTCTTGAAAAAGAGAAAATGGAAAAGGAATTGGCCATGTCTAAAAACGCATTTATGAAAGCACAGATTAACCCGCATTTGCTTTTTAACACGTTTGAATTTGTACACCAAAAGCTGAGCACCTACTCTCCGGAGGATGCGAAAGTAATGCTCTACCTTTCTGATATGATGCGTTTTGCTGCCAATACTCAACATAATGAAGGTTTTGTATATTTAAGTGAAGAAATTTCACAATGCGAAAACCTGATTGGTTTGCATCATATTACACAGGGAGCAATTTATATTGAAATGGCCAGCGGACCTGATCTTGATGAAATTAAGCTGATTCCACTGGTTTTGCTCACCATTCTGGAAAATATGTTTAAACATGGAAACCTAAGCGATGTAGAAAATAAGGCCAGTATAGCTGTTTATACTATTGAGGGTAAACTACACATCGAAAGCCGTAATTTACCCAGGTTGGTAAAAAGTAAAGTAGGCTTTGGCTCCGGTATGGATAATATCCGTAACCGTTTAAACTATGCCTACCATCAGGATGCCGAAATCACTGCCGGAATTGATGAAGAAGGTTTTTATCAGGTAAACATCAGTATTTCTTTATCAGCACTAAACATGGCCCCTAAACTTATGAAAGCTGAACAGGCTATCACCGTTTAATTATTTAAGAGTTTCTTAAATACAATTAAGTGCCATATCAAACTGGCAAGGAAAACTAACTATCGATGCTAAATAGCCTGGTAACTGGAGCTTTCATTCTTCTGGTGAAGCTGCTTTACAAAAATCTGGTTCAACATTAGGGTTTTAAACTTTAACACAGTCCAGGCGCTGGCTTCCTTGAGTTGTTTAATCTGCATTGCACCGTATGTACATCAGGCAGCTGAAAGAAAAAATCTGGTTCAATCATCAAGGTTTAGGCGCTGTATATACGGCTGCAATCTGTGCTGAAAGATATGTAAAGGCAAGTGGTATTTCAGCAGCTGCATTTTTGATGTTGCCTTCAATAAAAATAAATCCTTTATATTTTATATGGTGCAAAGCCCTTAAATAAGGTTTAAAATCATCGCCCATTACACCAGGCAGCGACCTTTTTTCTTTTTCAGCAACTTCTGCAAATCCAATCCATTTACCGGCCTTGATAATTTCATCAGGAGCCTCGCCCTCGCGCATCATATGAAATATATCAGCATTTAATCTGAAATTTGGGTGGTTAACTTTCCTTACCACCTCAGCTGCCGATTTTAATGAGGTAATGAAGTTTGTTTCGGTAGTTTCCAGGTTTTCTAATAAGATTGTAACCTCATATCTGCCTGCAATTTGGGCCAGCTTTTTACATAAACCAATAAAATCTGTTTTTGCCTTCGCCATATTGTAATCAGCAGGAATACTCCTGGCGCCCGAGCTTCCTAAAACAATAAACTTAACCCCTGCCCGCCCGGCTCTTGAAAGCACCGTTTCGGTATATCTTAAAACTTTCGTTTCATCTACATCAGGTCCGGCAATTTTGATATTTGATGGAAAGAAAAGATTACAGCTTAACACTTTACATTTCGCTGCCTTGATTTTTTCGAGATTAGCATTGAACTGCTCATCAGTTAACTGAGGCGAAAGCATTTTCGGAACTGATTCGCCGATCATTTTAAAACCTGAAGCATAAGCTAAACTATCCTGTGCTAAACCAGATACGATACCTAAACGGGGATAATCTTGCTTATCCGGCATGAAACCACAGCATATGGTAAAAATCAGGCCGGTTAAAAAAATAGGATAACTGGATTTTATACTTCTCATATTATTCAGAACATGGGTTAGAAAAAACCTGGCTTTTTTTGAGTTTTTGGAACACATTTTAAAGCCTGGCGATTAAATTGCAGTAGGCAAATACGATACAGATCTTATTGATATGTTGCCCTGAGGGTGAAAAAGCCATAACATCCATAAATCATCGCCATTAATTTATGAAAGTGCCGTTTTAATATTTTAACGGCACTTCGGTTACTTGCCTTGAGCGGTAAACCCGACAGATTAGTTTTATATCTAACCTATGGTACAGCCCCGACGGGGGGTCTATGCTGCGTCGTAAATTACAACCTTCTCAAAGTAGATCCTGAACTCATCCAGGAAAGCTTTATGCAATGGATGAACCTGGTAAACATCATGTGCTGCCAGGTCTTCAAATAATATAAGCAGGCTGAAGGTGTAAGTGGTATCTACAACAGCACGCTCAATGGGTGCCGGTACACCGACATGAAAAGTTTTTACTACTTCAATATTTTCCAATGTTTGTAAGCTGTTGCGAAAAGCAACTTTCTGCTCATCGGTGGTATCGGCTTTTAGCCAGAATAAAACGTGGTGTGCGATCATCTTTAAATTTTTCACCAAATATAAAGGAAAGCATTAAAGAAGCTACGCTTATCCAAAAACACTTTTAGCTTTCTCTACCGCCTTGATCAAATCTATTCCTTTGCCTAAAACGCCTTTAAAAAGGTCTCCTTCAACCTTTAGTCGATCAATGGCGTTAAAAATATTAAAATCTTTCATTTTCAAACCTGGCTTAACTTCATCCCAATGTAATGGCATTGATACCGTTGCACCAATTTTCGGACGTAAAGAATAAGGCCCGGCAATGGTTGCCCCTGGCCTGTTCTGTAAAAAATCGAGATACATTTTGCCTTTTCTGGCACTGATCATCCGCTCCAGGGAAGTATATTCGGGTATTTGCTGGTGTACCAGGTTCACCACTATTTTGGCAAACATCTGGCTTTGATCGTAACTGTATTTTGCATTTAACGGAATATAAATATGTATCCCGGTTGAGCCTGATGTTTTGCAATAACTGGGTACATCAATCGCGGCCAGTACCTTTTTGGTTTCCAACGCGGTTTCCACTACCTGATCGAAAGATTGTTTATCGGGATCTAAATCAATTACGCAATAATCGGGATGATCGGGGCTTTGTATCCTGCTAAACCAGGGATTCATTTCTATACAGCCTAAACTGGCCATCCAAAGCAAAGAAGCTTCATCTGTTCCAACCAGATATTCCTTTTTTTCACCGTCGCCATTTTCATAAGGGAAGGTTTTGGCCCAATCAGGTGCTTTCCCCTTTACATCTTTCTGGTAAAAACTTTTTCCATGTATGCCCCCAGGGAAACGGTTAAGCGACTGCGGACGGTCTTTCAGATAAGGCAAAATATATTCAGCAACCTGGTAATAATAATTAAACATATCTCTTTTCGTCACCTTATCTTCGGGCCAGTATATTTTACTCAGGTTGGTAAATTTAAGTTCATGCCCTTTAATTTTCCTTACCTGGGTTTCATCCTTTGGGTTTAACAAGGTCTTTGGTACTTTGCCTTCGGGTGCTTTAATTGCTTTTGCATGTGGGTTTTGGGTCTCTGCATCTTCCACTACTTTTTCGGTTGGCATTTCTACCTCCCTGACCACATCTTTGGCTTTTTTATCTTCGCGCATGCCCTGAAAGGAAGGATGACGGAAAACCCCATCATCTGTAACTTCAGCAAAAGCAACTTCGCACACCAGTTCGGGTTTTAACCAGGTGGCTTTTGCCTTTGGCGGATTGGGCCTGAAACGCGAGGGTTTATTTACATCAGGAATACTTTCGAAAGGACTCTTATCCACAATAATCGGCTTAAACTGCTCCATCATGGATTTTTGAAGCTTGTCTGAAAATCCAGTCCCCACTTTGCCTACATACTGCAGTTTTCCCTGTTCGTAAACGCCCAGTAGCAAAGAACTGAAAGATTTGCTGGTATCGGCATTTTTTGTAAAACCTGCAATAACCACTTCCTGCCTTTTATGTACCTTAATTTTAAGCCACTCTTTAGACCTGTAATTTGTGCTATAGGTGCTGTCTGTTTTTTTTGCGATGATCCCCTCCAGGCCCATCCTTTCGGCCGCATCAAAAAAATCAACGCCGCTTGCTTTAAAAACTTTTCCTAAACGTATCCGGTCATCGTTTGTGGGTAAAACCTCATTTAATATGGCCTGGCGCTGATAAAGTGGCAGTTCCATCAGGTTCTTGCCTTCATACCACAGGATATCAAACACATAAAAAACGAGTTCGCCATCTGCCTCGCTTCTCCAGTTCTGCAGTGAACCAAAATTAGATATGCCCTTATCATTTAACACCAAAATTTCGCCGTCAAGAACTGCGTTCAGTTTCCAGTCTGAAAGCAGATCGTAAATGGGATAAAATTTTTCGTTAAAGGATTTATTATTTCTGGATAACAGGTCAACCTTGCCTTTGTTAAGAAAGGCCATGGCACGGTAACCATCCCATTTTACCTCGTATTGCCAGTCGGGGTCATCAAACGGTTCGTTAACAAGGGTGGCCAGCATGGGCTTTATGCCCGTAGGGATAGCAGTTTTCGGCGCCTTTTTCAGAATGCTTTTAACATCTACGGTAACTTCATCACCAACGGATTTGGTTTCTTTCTTTACCTTTGGTTTCGGGATTTTTTTTTCCGTTTTCAAATCCTGCTCTTTTCCGGCTTTCCAAACTTTATCTGATGTTTTTTCCATCTTTTCGATTGTTTTACCAGACAGCACAGATTTATCTTCTTTGGTAATATCTTTCGTTGAAGCGTAGTCGTCTTTATGTTTGATCAATAGCCAGCCATTTTCGCCCATGCCATTTGTTTTAACAAGTGCAAATTCGCCTTGAAGTTTTTCTCCATTCAGCCTGATTTTTAAAGAACCATCATTTAACTGGCCCAGCAAATGTTTTTCCTGTGCTTTTTTGCCTTTAATGGCTTCTATCGGCTCATAAGTACCTTCATCCCATACAATAACGGTTCCGCCGCCATATTCGCCCTTTGGTATAATCCCCTCAAAATCTTTATAATCATAAGGGTGATCTTCTACCATCATGGCCAGGCGTTTAATTTTAGGATCGGTTGAAGGCCCCTTTGGTACCGCCCAGCTCTTTAAAACGCCCTCCATTTCGAGTCTGAAATCGTAATGCAACCTCGACGCGTCGTGTTTTTGAATGACGAAATGTAATTTATTCCGATCGCTGCTTTTACCCGATTTCGGTTCGGTAGTTTTGGAGAAATCGCGTTTGGAAACATACTTTTTCAGACTCATAGAATTAATGTTTTACTTTTTCAAATAATCTTCAACTGCACTGGCAGCGGTACCCACTGTTTCTACGGCGGCCTTGAGTTTATCTTTGCTCACACCAAATTTGTTAGACCAATAATCCAGCTCATAACCTTCATTAACATTGATCCTTGCGCGATCAGGGTTACCTGTTTTTTGTTTATCATCCATAACTGTTCTTGATTAGATGATTATAAAACAGCCCCATAACAAAAAAGGTTTTAACCTCCGTTTGTGCAAACAGCTGTTAAAACCTAAAAAAAACAAACATTTAAAATTTAATCTGCTAACGCAGTAACCATTTCAGGTTTTGTTTCTTCTGCATACCAGAAACTATTATAGGTCGCACTGTAAATAATCCTCAACCAAACCAGAAAATAAGGAAAGCTGATGATTGCCAGTGATAACGGATGCGATTTTGCGAATACCGGGAATAACAACAGCGGGAAATTACAGGTAATTAACAATAAAATGGGTAGTAGTATCCTTTTCATCACCTCATTCTTTTCTTTCACATACCATACACCTACCCCGATAATGGGAATGATAAAAGTGCAGTCTTCTGCACCTGTGCTAAACAATACCGGAAAAATCAGAACCGATGACAGGATCATTAACTGGAAGCGGCTTTTTTTGAAACGCGACAGGTTTATAAAAGGCAAACTGAATAATAATGCACCGAAGCTCAGAAATAGAAAGTTCGGTATATTCTTTTCATTAAAAAGTGCTCTGAAGAAACCCATAATGGAAATATCAATCCCCCCTCCCAGTACGTTTACCATATTTTTACTCATTAAAGAGTTTTTCCAATCTACATAACTGTGCAGCACATAACCTGGTGAAGCGATAAGCATTGGTAACAAAAATACAACCACCGACCATAAAAGCAACCACAACACAAAAGAGAGCTTATTTTTAGAAAAAAAGAAAAAAACCAGCCCCACAATGCCGTACAATTTAATAAAGGTACCCAGTATAATGCAAAGTGCAGACCATATTCCTTTATCTTTATTGAGCAGGGTATAACTTAATACCATTAATGCCCCCGCACCGGCATTAAACTGCTGATTGAGCATCGACTCTATTAAACAGGGAATAGCGATATAACCTACAGCTATTTTTTGATCTTCGGTTAAGGGCAAGGTTTGCACGGCCTTAAAAAGGAAGAAGCAATTAAACAGGTTCCATAACAATAATCCTATCCAATTATGAAAAATGGCAAATGGAGCAATCAACACACTAAAAACAGGGCCATAGTGATTGGAATCATCATGGTAAGCCGGATAATTTGCATAGAGTGAACGCTCATGCAGTAGGTTTCTGAATGTATTTTCGAAAATCAGATAATTATTGTAACGGTGTGTTATCCAGGAATCTATTACAAAAACAAGGGTAATCAGCACCCAGATAAACAACACAAAACGATTGTCTTGATAGAACTTACGACCTGAAGGCAAACTTTGATTGCTGGCTAGAAAATAATTTAGCATTTGTAAAAAATATATTACAATACAATTATAAAAACGAAAATCGACAAAACCTAATGTTTTTATGAATGAAAGTGATGCGGGTTAAATGCAAAAAAATTACTACACGGGTAATGATGCATTAAAATCTGACTTTTTATTAGAAAAAATCGTGGTTTGACCTATAATTTAAACAGAACCTGTTATTATACCATATTTCTGAGAATTTACTGACAAAACTTTAAAACCAAATGGAATTTTGCCTGTTTAAACAAAATGATTACTAACCAAAATTTATAGACATGGAATATCAAGTTAATTCGATGAATGCCAGGAAAGAATTTATCGAAATCGCAGATGAGCAGGATCGCAATTACTGGGCCGCAAGATTAGGCATCAGTACTGAAAAGCTTAAATCAGCCGTAAAAGCATTACACAGCATGGAATTTTCAAAACTGAAGGAACATTTCATGATGGAAAAAATTAAATCCGGAAGTACCTATCAGCGTTTTGTAAATCAATAACCGATATATGAATAACAACAATGAAAGCAAAAATATGGTAGCGGTTAAGCAAACCATTACCGAATATGCGCACCTGATTGATCTTCCACCCGTTAAAGGTGTTTTAAACCGGAAAATTAAAGGTAATAACTTAAGCCATCCAAATGCCGGCATCAGAACGTTATCGGTATTTTTTCATAAAAATGGATTGTCTAACTTACTTTAGGTAATTAAAGAACGATTGGTACAGGCTGTTTATAGCGGCACGGCTAAAGTCGGGTAATCCGTCTGTATAAGTCGCATTTATTCCATTAGTAATGATCACAAATCCAAATTTATGTTTAGGATTAAAAAACATTGTACTGTGTAAACCATAGGCTGAGCCGGTATGCCCTTTTAGCTTAACTCCCGGTATCAAATCATCTGCAGTCCTGATGGCCAAACCATAGCCCTCATCAGCACTTAGCGCCGTTTGCATTATTTTCGCACTTTTTCTGTTTATTATTTTCACGCCATCTGATGTTCCGTAGTTCATGTGCATGATCATATATCTGGCCAAATCATGAGCAGAAATTTTCATTCCGCCGGTTGGCGAAAAAATAGGTGTAGTGTAGCCCATTACATAATTGGCAATCTCGGTTCGCCTCGGCGCATAAGCATTTGATGACAGTGTATAACTTTTACTATCAGGATGGTATTCATACAGTTTTACAAAACGTGTACTATCTAACGAATCAACACAATACCCTGCATAAAGATCCAACGGCTTTATGATATGTTGTTTTATATAGTTATCAAAACGTTCACCAGATATTTTTTCGATAACAGCACCAATCATATTAAAGTTAAGGTTACAATAATCAAATTTGCTTCCAGGGGCATAATCATTATAACATTTGGCCCAGTCTGGATTTTTATCAGGATTGATCACATCGAAATTTAAATATCCCTGCGAATCGTTTAAACCGGAAGTATGTGATAATGCCATTTTTAAGGTAATTTTCTGATCGGGAAATTTTGGGTTCCTGACTTTAAAACCCACCAGATCTCCAAAATCATCATCGAGCGAAATTTTACCTGCCTCTACCAGCTGCATGATGGCAGTTGCCGAAAAAGATTTGGAAATGGATGCAATCCTGAAAATATCCTGGTTGTTTAATGGGATCTGATGCTCCAGATCCTTTAAACCGAAAGAGTGGTTATAAATTATCCGGCCATTTTTTACCACAGCTACTGAAGCCCCAACTGCATTATATTTTTCCATTACCGATTTAAAATCTGCTTCAGCTTTTTCCTGCTGTGCCTGAACTGCTGAGCTTAACCCAACGATTAGTAGTAGTAAATAAAAGTATTTATATTTCATAAGCTTGCAGGGTAAGATGAACATAGATCGTATAGTAGAAAAAGTTCTGAAGTATTTCAGGAAATTATTTGTCGTCATTTACCTCCAGCCAGTGGCCATCCGGATCTTTGAAATAAATCTGTTTTACACCATCAACGCGAAGCGTAATGCCTTTTTCTTTTCCGGCCCAATCTTCAAAGCTGATGTTTTTGGCGTTTAGTTTTGCTATAAAATCATCAATTGATGGAACGCTGAAACATAAGTGTCCGTTTTTGTCGAAAGTTTCATTGCCTTTTGCGCCCTGTATCAGATGAAGCTGTCCGGCAGGCCCTAAGGTAAACCAGGTATGCCGATTATCTTTAAAAGGTTCAGGAATTATTTTAAGGTTAAATACACTTTGGTAAAAAGTAGTGGCTTTGCCCAGATCTGACACATAAACAGCGATGTGATTTAAAATAGCGGGGGTGTTTTCGGTTTTATTTTGGGCCATGGTTTTTTGAAAAATAATAGACAATAGCATGCCAGCGGTCAGGATGATTTGTTTCATGCCTAAATATCACACTTAAATGCGAATATTGGTAATTTAAGTGCTTGCGTCATGGCTTATTTACAAATGAAAAGGTTTTATCAGTGTCAGCTGGTAATAGCAGACACCACGGAAAAAATATGATGTAAAAAACCAGTCACTTAGATAGATTTCTACATCATAAATTTCCCTCAGAAAGCCACATTTTAATAAAAAAGGTCTTAGCGAGACGCTAAGACCAGAAAAGAATATTGGTAATTTAAGTGCTTGCTTCATGGCTTATTTACAAATGAAAAGGTTTTATCAGTGTCAGCTGGTAACAGCAGACACCACGGAAAAAATATGATGTAAAAAACCTGTCGCTGGTTGATCTCTACATCATAAATTTTCCTCAGAAAGACCCATTTTAATAAAAAAGGTCTTAGCGAGACGCTAAGACCAGAAAAGAATATCGGTAATTTAAGTGCTTGCGTCATGGCTTATTTACAAATGAAAGGGTTTTATCAGTGTCAGCTGGTAACAGCAGACACCACAGAAAAAAGGTCTTAGCGAGACGCTAAGACCAGATCATTCTAACAAGGTAAAAAAGATTCGTCGCTGCGCTCAGAATGACAATGTTAATTTGCCAAACTTTCAAATTCTTCCTGAGTCAATTCAATTTCTGCAGCTTTTAAATTTTCTTTTAAATGTTCTACAGATTTTGTTCCGGGAATTAAAAGGATATTTGATGATCTTTTTAACAACCAGGCCAGAGCAATCTGAGCAGTAGTGGCTTTATGTTTTTCGGCAATCGCTTTGATTTTATCTGCTAATTTATGCGGACCAGAAGCTAAAGGGAACCATGGGATAAAGGCCAGACCTTGTTCTGCAGTAAAATCTAAAACACGCTCCCATTGCCTGTTGCCAAGGTTGTATAAATTTTGAACAGAAACTACAGGAAGAATATCCTGAACCTGCTTAATCTGATCAATGGTTACTTCTGATAAACCCACATGTTTTATTTTACCTTCCTTTACCGCTTCTGCCACCGGAGCCAGGGTTTTGGCAACCTCAATATTCGGATCAATGCGATGCAGCTGCCATAAGTCGATTGAATCTACTTTTAAGCGTTGCAAACTGCCTTCAATATCCTGTCTGATTTTTTCAGGTGTTCCATTAGGTACCCATTTATTAGGGCCTGGGCGGTCGAAGCCACCTTTGGTAGCAATAAAAAGGTCTTTTTGAAAAGGTGATAAGGCATCTGCAATAAGCGATTCATTAAACTTCGGCCCGTAAGCTTCTGCTGTATCAATAAAATTAACGCCATTTGCTACTGCTTCGCGCAAAACGGTTATTGCATTTTCGCGCTCTGCTACTTCTCCAAAAACACCGTTACCCGTTAACTGCATGGCGCCATAACCTAAACGGTTAACCTCTAACCCGCCAAATTTAAATGTTGTTTTTCCCATTTTATTTCAGATATAATGATAAATTCTACGATAAAGATAACCACAGGTAAATCGCATTGTTTTCCAAACGAATTTTATGATAAATAAATGAGGAACTGATGTACTCACTAAACTAATACGTGTCAGATGGTAACATCTGACACCACTGGTATGATAAATAAATGAGGAACTGATATAATAACTAAACTAATAGGTGTCAGATGGTAACATCTGAAACCACTGATAAAAAAGGTCTTAGCGGGACGCTAAGACCAGAAAAAGTTCAGGTTAATACGTGTCAGATGGTAACATCTGACACCACTACTAAAAAAAGGTCTTAGCGGGACGCTAAGACAGAAAGAGAAGCTAAGGCCAGAAAAGAAAAAGGCTGCTCCGGATTTAGGAACAGCCTTACAGAATATAAGGATTACTTTACTATGTTTTATGGTTTTCCAGGCTGGTGCTGCCTATTTCCAGCCGCCGCCAAGTGCCTGGTAAATATCTACTACCGCATTTAATTGTTGTTTTTTGGTTTCAATCAGCTCCAATTTTGATTGTAAAGCATCACGCTGGGTCATCAATACTTCAAAATAATCAGCTCGCGCCGCTTTAAACAAATCGTTCGAAATATCGATGGATTGTGTAAGGGCGGTAACCTGTTTGGATTTGAGATCGTAGCTTTTTTGCAGGTTGCTGATTTTCGACAGCTGGTTGGCTACTTCAATGTAACCGTTTAGAATGGCTTTTTCATAATCAAAAACAGCTTGTAATTGTTTTGCATTTGCAGAAGCGTATTCCGCCTTGATGGCGTTTCTATTGATCAGCGGTCCGGCCAGATCTCCTGCCAGCGAATAAATCAGAGATTCTGGTGTTCTCAATAAGTAAGAAGGATTAAAAGCCTGATAACCGATGGCCGCAGAAATTCCCAGTGAAGGATAAAACTGGGCCTTAGCCACTTTTACATCCAATTTAGCCGCTTCAAGCTCATACTCTGCTTGTTTAATATCAGGGCGATTGGCCAGCAATTGCGCTGGTAAACCCGCGTGTACGGTTGCCGGTACCAGATCAGTAAAGTTGGATTTATCCCTGATAATGGGCTGAGGGAAGCGGCCTAAAAGAAAATTAATTTTATTCTCGTTTTCAATAATATCCTGTTGAATATCGAATTCTAAACTTTTTGAGCTTAATACCTCTGCCTCAAATTTACGTACAGCAAGTTCATTAACCCTTGTAGCCTGTTTCTGGATTTTCATCAACTCCAGCGCATTGCTTTGAAGCTCGATGTTTTTCCTTACTGTTTCCAATTGATTATCAGATGCCAGTAATTCATAGTATGAATTTGCGACTTCAGCAATTAAATTGGTGATTACAAAGTTCTTACCTTCTACCGTAGACAGGTAATGATTAATCGCTGCTTTTTTAGCATTACGCAGTTTATGCCAGATGTCTGCTTCCCAATTGGCCTGTAGACCAAAACGATAATCAGGCAATACTTCCGGCACACCTTTGCCCGGTGTAATTTCTGTAGAAGCATCGCCCGCACCTGAACTGGTATAACGGCCAACTTTATCCAAACCTGCTCCTGCACCATAGGTTACATTCGGCAAAAGTTCACCTTTTTTGGCCTTTATTTCATTTTTGGCTATTTCAATGTCCTGAAGGGTAATATTCAGCTCCTGGTTATTCTTCAGTGCAGTATCAATCAGGTTAATCAGGTTTGGGTCTGTAAAAAAGTTACGCCACTGTATACTGGCAGAACTCAGGGTATCCTGCGAGCCGTTAAAGCTCACAGGTGTATTTTTATTTTCTGCACGTTGGGCTACTTCTGGTAGCTTACAGGCGGTATATGCAGCGCATATTAATGCCAGTCCAAGGCCTTTATATAATTTATTCTTAAACATTATTCTCAATTTCTTCAGTTAACGGATGTTCTTCCTCAATTTTGATCAGCTTGTGTTTTGCTGCAATTGATCCGAATATATAATATAAGCCAGGGATCACGATTACCCCGAAAATGGTACCGAAAAGCATACCGCCTGCAGCGGCAGAACCAATGGTACGGTTACCGATTTTACCCGGACCGGTTGCAATCATCAGCGGAATCAGACCGGCAATAAAGGCAAAAGAAGTCATTAAAATCGGGCGGAAACGCACGCTTGCCCCTTCCATTGCCGCTTTAAGTACTGATAACCCCTGACTTTGGCGCTGTGTGGCAAATTCCACAATCAATACCGCATTTTTACCAAGTAAACCAATTAACATGACCATGGCTACCTGGGCGTAGATATTGTTTTCCAAACCCAATAACTTAAGGAACAGGAATGCACCAAAAATACCAGCAGGTAAAGAAAGGATTACGGAAAGCGGCAGGATGAAACTTTCATATTGTGCAGCCAATACCAGGTAAACGAAACCTAAACAGATCAGGAAAATATAAATGGCACCATTGCCCCTTGATACCTGGTCTTTTGAGATACCTGCCCAGTCGATACCAAAGCCCCTTGGCAAGGTTTTCTGTGCTACCTCTGTAATAGCCTCTATGGCCTGACCGGAACTATAACCTGGCGCTGCCTGTCCGCTGATTTCAGAAGCATTGTACATATTGTGACGGGTAATCTCAGAAAGGCCATAAACCCTTCTCATTTTGATAAATGCTGATAAAGGCACCATTTCATCACGGCTGTTTTTAACCGAAAGTTTCAAAATGTCTTCTGGTAAAGCGCGATATTGAGGTAATGCCTGTACAATTACCTTATATTGACGATCGTACTTGATAAAGCTGGTTTCGTAATCACTACCTACAAAAGTAGACAAGGTATTCATCGCATTATCAATGCTTACGCCCTTTTGTTGCGCAATATCGTTATCCACATCCAACATGTATTGCGGGAAACTGGCGCTATAGAAGGTAAATACAGATGATAACTCTTTGCGTTTATTTAATTCCCGCACAAAATCATTGGCAACGGTTTCCATTTTTTTGTAATCACCACTACCTGCTTTATCGAGTAAACGAAGTTCGAAACCACCTGCAGCACCATAACCAGGAACCGCTGGTGGCTGGAAAAATTCGATATTTGCGCCAGGGATAGATTTTGATTTTTCTTCTAATTCCTGAATGATTTCTTGTGCAGAGTGCTTACGTTCGCTCCAGTCTTTAAGGTTAATTAAACAGGTACCCGAGTTAGATCCTGTACCTTCACTAAGGATTTCGTATCCGGCCAAAGATGAAACAGATTTAACGCCATCAACATGTTCGCTGATTTTTTGAAATCTCTCTGCAATCTGGTCGGTACGCTCCAAGGTAGATCCCGGAGGGGTTTGGATAATGGCATAAACCATACCCTGATCTTCGTTAGGGATAAAACCTGATGGTACACTTCCACTTAGTGCCCAAATACCCAAACAAAAGGCAATTAATACTCCAAAAGTTAACAATCTGCGGCTTACTACCCTACTCAATACCCATTCGTACCTGCCTGATAATTTAGCAAAACCGCGGTTAAAACCATCCAGAAAACGATCGATTATTGTTTTCTTTTTAGGGGCATCATGATTATTTTTTAGCATAATGGCACATAATGCAGGTGTAAGCGTTAAAGCTACAATACCTGAAAGAATAATTGCCGTTGCCATGGTGATGGAGAACTGACGGTAAAAAATACCCACAGGACCAGACATAAACGCTACCGGGATAAATACCGAGGCCATTAAGAAAGTAATGGCGATAATGGCACCACCGATCTCTTTCATGGCTAACTGCGTAGCTTTTAATACCGATAAATGCTTATCGTGTTCCATCTTGGCATGCACGGCTTCAATTACCACAATCGCATCATCTACTACTACCCCAATGGCGAGTACCAATGCAAAAAGGGTGATTAAGTTAAGTGTGATACCAAAGAACTGCATAAATACGAACGTTCCGATTAAGGATACGGGTACAGCAATGGCTGGAATAAGCGTTGAACGCCAGTCGCCAAGGAACAGGAATACCACCAAACCCACCAGGATAAACGCTTCTACCAAGGTATGGATTACCTTCTCAATAGATGCATCAAGGAATTTGGAAACGTCGTAACTGATCTCGTAATCTAAACCTTTTGGAAATGAAGCGGCCTTAATTTCGGCCATTTTGGCCTTCACATCTTTAATTACCTGGCTGGCATTACTACCATAAGATTGTTTTAAAACAATGGCAGCAGATGCTTTTCCATTTAAGGTGGAATATAAATTATAGGCCGAAGCACTAAAATCTACATCGGCTATATCTTTTAAGTGAAGCAATTCGCCATCAGGTGTAGCCCTTACCACAATGTTTTCGTAGCCCTCTTTGGTATTGAAACGACCTGAATATTTTAGTACATATTCGAAAGCTTGCGAGCGTTTACCTGAACTCTCACCTGTTTTACCGGGCGAAGCTTCTAAACTTTGCTCTTCAAGACCTTTCATTACATCATCAACTGAGATTTTGTAAGCCTGCATACGGTCGGGTTTTAACCAGATCCGCATGGCATAATCCCTGTCGCCCAGAATATCGGCAAAACCTACCCCATCAACCCTCTTAAGTTCCGAAAGCAGGTTGATATCGGCATAGTTGTACAGGAAATTCTGGTTCATTTTAGGATCCTTGCTATACAGGTTGATATACATCAACATGTTAGGTTCTTCACGCGTGATTTTTACCCCCTCGCGGATTACCAAAGGCGGAAGTTTATTGGTCACGGCAGCTACACGGTTTTGTACATTAAGTGAAGCCTGATTGGGATCGGTACCTAGGTTAAATACCACCTGTACAGATGCCTCACCATCATTACCTGCATTAGATGCAATATATTTCATGCCGGGTACACCGTTAAGTGCACGCTCAAGCGGAATTACTACAGATTTAATCAGCAGTTCGTTATTTGCTCCCGGATAATCAGCAGTGATATTTACTTTGGGAGGAGATATGGTTGGAAATTGTGTAACAGGCAGGTAGCTAATGGCCAACACCCCCAAAAACACAATTACCAGTGATATTACGATAGAAAGGACAGGCCTTTGTATGAATTTACTAAACATAAATTAAGTATAGAGGGGTTTAGATTATTCTGTTTTCAATCTCAATTGTTTCAACACTTCCTGAGGTTGCTGGAATTTAAAAGCAATTTTATCATCATCCTTAACTTTTTGTACGCCTTCAAGCAGAATCTTGTCATCAACGGTAATGCCATCGCCCACAATGTATAAGTCAGGCAGATCTCCGGCAATGGTAATGGCCCTGGAGTGTACCTTATTGTTTTTATCAACCACAAAAACATAAGTTTTGTCCTGTATATCGTATGTAGCCTTTTGCGGAATAATGATGGCATTTTTTAGTGGTACAACCATATGAACCTTACCTGTCTCGCCGTTTCTAAGCAGGTTATCGCTGTTGTTGAACCTTGCCCTGAAAGCAATATTTCCGGTTTCGTTATCAAATTCGCTTTCAATAACTTCTACTTTACCTTTCGCTTTAAGAAATTCGCCGTTTGCCAATAATAAACTCACTTCTTGCTGACCTTTTGCTTTTGCAGCACTCTGGTAGTTTAAATATTCAGGTTCTGACACATTGAAATATGCAAAAACCTGGCTATTGTCTGACAGGCTGGTTAATAAAGTCCCCTCATCAACCAAACTTCCCAATTTTAAAGGGATACGATCGATCGTACCATCGAAAGGTGCCCTGATTTCGGTATTAGACAGGTGGAATTTCGCCAGAGAAGTTTCGGCGTTTGCCGATTGCAGCTTTGCTTTGGCCATGGCCAGCTCATTTTTGGAAACGATATTTTTATCTGAAAGTAATTTGGTGTTTTCCAGTTCAATTTGAGCCGATTTGGTTTCTGCCTGTGCCTTTAACAATTCAGATTGTGCTGCTTTAGGCATAATTTTGAACAACAACTGGCCTGCTTTTACATGCTGGCCTTCATCTACATAAATATTTTGGAGATAACCCTTTTCCTGGGCCCTAACTTCGATATTCCGAACAGATTTGATCTGCGAAACATATTCTTTGGTAAAGGAAGTGTCCATTCGTACGGGGGAAGTTACCGCGTAAGTGGCTACTTCTTCTTTTTCTTCTTTCTTCGAGGTGCAACTTGTTGCGTAAAGCAAAGTAAACAAGCCTAAGCACATGAGAACTCTTTTCATTTTTTTGGAGTGGTTTTAATCTGATTTATTTTTTCTCTAATTAGTTTCCGTGCGTAACCATTTATTTATGAAAAGCATTCCACAACCGGTTTATAGATGCTTTTTTGATTTCAATAAATGATGGTTACGCAATGATTTAATTCGATAGCGAAATAAATACAGTTTTATGAAGTTATAATGAAGTTGAACTTCAGGTTTAGGCAGGAAAAATTGTATTTAGAAACAGAAATACAGGATTTTAAACTATATTTTAAATCGGTTTACTTCCTGTAAACACCTTGATTTCAACCAAAAAGCACTATATGAATGATGTTTTTTATTTTTTAAAGCATGAAATAACGTCTTTTTTTTCGTTGTATTTGCGTGTAAGGACAGGTGAAGGGTTTTTGCCATCACCTTGATTATATCAGTAATGGCCGCTAAAAAAGACAATATATCCTTAACCTTTACAGAACAGTATATTTACATTAAAGCGTTATTTTGGTGCAAAGAAAACCAGCCATTTTTTGTTTGATAATCAGATTAAAGCGGCATAATATGGAAAACGAAATACAATCTGACAGGGACATCCAATGCGAATTCCTTAATATTTTTAAATTTATATGGGCAGCTTGTGGCATAGCGCCGTTAGGTGAAATTTCTGCTGGTTCTGAACCAGAAATGCAAATTCTTAATTTACACAAATAGTTTCTTTGGCTAGCCGTCCATAAAAAATAAGTACAGGAACACTTTTTTAATCCTGCATTCATCTCCTTATTTCTTTTTTCTGGGTTTGGGCTCAGGCAGTTCAGCAACCGTGATAGCTACGAGTTTTTGCAACCAATCGCGGTCTTCCAGCTGCTCTTCAATTAGAAATTGATTTTTTGCGCCCGGATAAGGCGGCGCTTCTACTACATCACTGATATATGCTTTCCCTGATTGCGTTGGTTTAACAAATAATTTGTTATCACATACGAGTGCAAACAATTTATCATCAAAATACAAGCCATATTCGCCAAACATTTTTTTACAGGTAATCTGCCCTGCATAACCGACCTGATCGATTATAAAATCTACAAATTTCTGATCTGATGCCATTTTTAAATTGATTTGACTTGAACTTGCGGTAAAGTTAGACTATTCTTTTCATTCTGATTTGCTTTAACTGGCTTAATCGCTAAATTTGTCGCCCAAACAACCAGCTGCTGCTAAAGTAAGCTGACGTTTTAAGTAAAGAATAAAATGGAAGAAAATGATTTTGTTTCGATCTGGTTGCAAGAAACCGGAAATCCTGCGATTGAAAAATTAACGCAGTTAAACCTTGCTGTTGCCCAAAAAACCATAGCAATGCTTGCTGCAAAGGGTTCAACAGAAAACAACCTGGCTTCCATATTGGATATTAATCCCGATGAAATCAATCGCTGGTTAACCGGCAGGCATGTTTTCAGTGTTAAAACCATCGGCGAAATCAATAACGCATTGATTGAAATTGCCATGGATAACGAGCAGCCAATAACAGATCAATCTACACTTTAAACAGCAGTACCTGGTTCGTTAAAGCGCAACCAAGGTATTAAAATCTCTTACTTTTCAACGGTGGTTTCGCTAAAATTAACTGTTTTAAGCTTAGTTACATTCTTTTTTTCCAGGGCCTTACCTGCATAGGCTGGTTTATTTTTACCCCAAACTACATTACTGTTCTGCAAACTGATGTATCCTGTATTTTCGAAATAAAATCCTGCAACCGCACTTTTAACCAGTCCTTCAACATTGCTGGGTCTGCGATCATATACTCCCCCTGCTTCATTAGTTGTTTTATCGAGATAAACACTCACCTGGTCAAAATAGATTTCAGAAATTTTATCCGGGCTTTCGCCGCTGATGTAAACACCGCTTTCTCCTGTACACCTGATGTTACTGAAATAAATGTTCTTAACCGCACCCACCTTACCTTTGGTCTGGCCCTTTGGTAAACGCCAGCCAGCGTCTTTATTATTGCTCGTTGCTCTTGGATAAGCGGTGATATAAATCGGTTCTGCCTTGCCCCACCATACATCTGAGAACAATTTCGACTCGATAAACAGGTTTGAAAAAACCACATTGTCCACGGTTCCCTCGTCACGATTCTGAATTCCAATACCTCGGTTGCTCTTTCTGATATTACAATTATTAATGAGTACATTACTGATCCGGTCCATATTTTCAGAACCTATTTTGATGGCACACGAGCTGGAGGTCATGGTACAGTTGCTAATCACAATGTTTTCGCACGCACCATATTCTTCAAACTCGCGCCTGTTTTTTAAACAAATACAGTCATCACCTGATTCTATGAAACAATTGGTAATCCGTACATTTTTACTGTGATCCAGGTCAATACCATCACTATTACGGATTTTTATGCTGTTCAGCAATGTGATATTTGATATGGAAACATCATTACAGCCCACCAAATGAACCGTCCAGTAAGCAGAATTTTGAAAAGTTACTCCATCTATATTCAGTTTATTACAACCGGTTAGTGTAAGCAAATGTGGTCTCGGATCCACAATATTAAAAGGTTTTAAAACATACGAGTCACTTAATTCCTCCCCCATAAACGAAATCCCATTCCCATCAATTACCCCTGTTCCGGTAATACTTACCTGTTCCAGCTTTTCTCCACCTATCCAAATGGTGCCTTCGCCCTTATTCTCCCTAAAAGCACTTTGAGTATATAATGTTTCATCAGGGCTGGCTAAGATTTTTGCCCCGCCTTCTACCCTTAATTCAACAAAAGATTTCAGATTAAAAGGACCTGCTAAAAACACATTTCCGGCAGGTACAATAACCTGGCCGCCTCCTGCCGCCGAACAGGCATTAATGGCTTTCTGGATAGCAGCGGCATCATCGGTTTTGCCATCGCCCACTGCACCATAATTCTTAATATTATATAATTTATTCTGGGCCATCCCACTGAAAGAAATCAGCAGCGCAAAAAACAGTAAAGGTCTAATCTTCATTTTCAAATCGTTATAAAAAAATATTTTGGGTATTTAATTGTTCCAGTTACCAAAAAACAGTATAAAGTGCTGCCAGTATACCACAGATAATTACGGAGGCAATGGTAAATGCCGGTGTAACCTTAAACATACTGCTATCAATTTCAAGCCCTTTCGGGTTATTTTTACTTTTCGGATCGGCTAAAGTTATGATTACCATTACCGCAATTATAATCAGAAATACCCACGACATTCTGTTTAAGAAAGGAATAGATTCGATAGTGCCACGGGTTAAAGTAGGCAGAAATTTGAAAAAAGTAGATAATGGGATCGTTAATAAAGAAGCGGTAAGCGCTGCGCGGGAAGTGGTTCTTTTCCAGAAAAAGCCGAGTAAAAAAATGGCAAAAACCCCTGGTGAAATGAAACCAACATATTCCTGAATAAACTGATAAACCTGATCGAAACTCCGCAAGGCAGGGGCAATAACAATGGCAATTAACGAAGCAACAACCACCGACCAGCGGCCAACTGAAACCATCCGTGTTTCTGAGGCTTCCGGTTGAATAAACTTTTTGTAGATATCAAGCGTAAAAATAGTGGCAATGCTGTTACATTTACCTGCTAACGAGGCTACAATAGCAGCGGTGAGCGCGGCAAAGGCGAGGCCTTTTATTCCTGCCGGCAATAAATTCATCAGTACGGGATAGGCATGATCGGGCTTAACCGTCCCGGTTGCATCAAGCATTTCGGCCTGAAAATATCCCCGTTGATACAATACATAGGCTGCAATGCCCGGAATTACCACAATTACCGGAATAAGTAATTTTAGAAACGCCGCAAATATAAGTCCGCTGCGCCCGGTTTTTAAATCCGCACCCAAAGCCCTTTGAACAATATACTGGTTACAGCCCCAATAATTTAAGTTATTGATCCACAAACCACCCACCAGTACCGCTATCCCGGGCAATTCGTTGTAAAATTTATCTCCCCTGGCAAATATCATATGAAAATGATCAGACGCTTCGCTGCGCAACAGCGGAAGTGAAGCCAGAACACCCGGTGCATCCAGTTTTTCAGCCACCAGTTTAAGCGCCATATAACAGGTAATCAGTCCGCCTGCCACTAAAACAAAAACCTGTATTACATCGGTATAACCAATTACCTTCATGCCGCCCAGCGTAATAATGGCAGAAAAAATCGCCAGAAAAACGATACATACATTAAACGGAATCCCTGTAATGGTTTCAATGGCAATGGCCCCAAGAAAGAATATCGAAGTTAAGTTTACAAATACATAAACCAATAACCAGAAAACCGCCATCAGCGTACTTACCGTTTTATTATAACGGTTAGATAGAAACTGTGGCATGGTATAAATCTTGTTCTTGATGTAAATGGGTAAGAAGAATATGGCCACGATGATAAGCGTGGCGGCAGCCATCCATTCGTAACTTGCAATGGCCAGCCCCATGGCAAAACCCGAACCCGACATACCGATAAAATGCTCAGCAGAAATATTTGAGGCGATAATAGATGCCCCGATAGCCCACCAGGTGAGCGAACCTTCTGCAAGGAAATAATCTTTGGTATCGGTACGCTTTTTTTTCTTGCTCCGGTACACCCAAAAACCATATGCAGACACCATTATAAAATACATTAAAAAAATAACATAGTCGAATGCAGACAGGTGGTTCATAAGGATATTTTACATTTGGTTTTTTTAAAAATCAGAAAAAATCCCAATGTTGGATGTTTTATTGAATTATTTAATTACGTAAACGTTTTCGCGTTACAGGCTTTAAAGACTTAAAACCACACCGCTAACAGCCCGTAGATTCGCGCTTGATGAGCACCGATTTCAGGATAATATTCTGTTCATCATCCAATTGTTTTTTGTGGAGGATTTTGAAGAGGCATTTCGCTGCTTCACGCCCGATTTCAAAAGCAGGCTGTGAAATGGTGGTAAGTGAAGGGCTTAAAAGCTTTGCTGTACTCAGATTAGAGAAACTGAGTATTTTAATGTCATCCGGAATCTGCAAACCTACTTCTCTGCAGGCGCAATAAGCAGGAATAATAAATTCTTCAATTGATGAAAAGAGTGCATCGGGTTGAAACTTTTCAAGCAATTTCTTTATTTGTTCGAGGTTAAGTGCTTCTCCATCAAGATAGTTGACAACAAGTTCGGCTGAAGGCGATATGCCGTGTGCTTTCAGGGCATCAAGATACCCTGCAAACCTTGCCTTGCCTGCCGGAAGGTTTTCGAGGCCAAATAAATAGGCAATTTTGGTACAGCCACAATCGATCAGATGTTCAGTGGCCTGATAAGCGATTTCGTAATCATCAGTAGTTACTTTAACTGCATCCAGGTCTTCGTAAACCCGATCGAAAAATACCAAAGGAATTTTCTTGACCAGATTGGCATAATATTCACGATTATCTTCACTGCTCGATACTGATGTGAGAATGCCATCTACCCTTCCGTTCAGCAAGCTATTGGTAAATGCTTTTTCAGCCTCTATATTTTCATGGGTTTGATAAATAAGCACATGATAACCATACTGTCTTGCAATTTCTTCGATTCCCATAATCGATAGGGAGAAGAAATTATTGGCCACAAAGGGTATTACTACTGCGATAGTTTTGGTTTTATTGCTGCGGAGGTTACTCGCCGCCGGATTTGGGGTATAATTCAGTTCTCTGGCTAAATCCCATACCCTGTTTTTGGTTTTTAAACTAATTTCATAGCTGTCGTTGAGGGCCTTAGAAACGGTTGCGATAGAAATGTTCAACTCCTGAGCCAACCGCTTAATATTAACTGCTTCCGCCATGTTTTTAATTTGTTTTGTTAGTTTTTAAGGCTTGCATAACCATTATCGATAAAATCGCAACGGGCAGCGCTCACCTTTCTTTACCAGCAGCACCTTAAAAACAATAACCTCATTGATTATACGATACAACCATTGAAGTAGATTTTTAAACGTTTGCTGGTTAAGCAACCTGATATTTTTTTTATGAATAAATACGCCGGCTACAAACGCAAATATAAAATAATCACACGATCAAGTCCATTTTTTCTTTTTTGCTTTTCGCTAAATGCCTCAAAACAGCAGGCTTGCGCTATATGTAAACAAAAATATAACAAACATCTGATTTTTAGATACTTACAAAAGTATCAAACGTTTGAAATAAGATTTTACGTAATCGTTTAAGTAAATAAAGTTGGCCAAACATAAAATTTTCAGCTTGCAAAAACTCAACTTTAACCCAACAACCAACAAAATTTTCTTAAAAATAAATTTCTAACCTTATGAGAAACCAGAGCGCATCTTCAAAGGATAATCAAAATCCGTTGCAAAATCTTGATCAATGGGAAGAGGATATCCTGACCCGCTATCCAGATCCAAAAAATATCAATGCTGACAAAAAAGAAGAGCAGTTTAGAAATTACGAAGAAAAGGATAGTGTAAAAGAATTTTACAGGCTTAACCATACCTATCAAACCTACGATTTTGTAAAACAGAAAAAAGCCGATTACTTAAAGTTTGATAAAAAAGAGATGCCGATCTGGAGTGCCTTCGATTTTTTAAACAAGCTGGTGGATGACTCTGACCCTGATACGGATTTAGACCAGATGCAGCACTTGTTGCAAACATCTGAAGCCATCAGGAACGATGGCCACCCGGACTGGATGGTTTTGGTTGGTTTAATCCACGATATGGGTAAAGTACTTTGTTTATTCGGAGAACCGCAGTGGGCTGTTGTGGGAGATACTTTCCCCGTAGGTTGTGCTTATTCTGATAAAATTGTTTATCCTGAATTTTTTAGTGAGAATCCTGATTACAAAAATGAAATTTACCAGACCAAATTAGGGGTTTATACCCAAAATTGCGGACTGGATAATGTAGACATGTCTTGGGGCCATGATGAATATGTATACCACATGATGAAACCCTACCTGCCTGAACCTGGTTTATACATGCTCCGTTACCATTCTTTTTATTCGCAACACCGGGAGCATGCCTACGAACACCTGATGAATGAAAAAGACCATGAAATGTTCAAGTGGGTTAACCTGTTTAACCCTTACGATTTATATTCTAAAAACCCCAACCAGAAAAGCTGGGCAGAACTGGAACCTTATTACAAAGCATTGGTGGCGAAGTATTTGCCAGCCACTATTAAATTTTAATTCTATCTCCAAACATTGATAACCAAATAAACAATTTATGAATCTAATTTTACAAAAATTATGAGATTTAACTGTACACGCTTAAAGTATAGCGGCCTGTTTATGCTGCTTTTACTCCTCAGCCAGGCGTTCAACACTGCTTATGCGCAAACTGAACGAAAAATTACCGGAAATTTAGTTGACGATGCCAAACTGCCTATTGTAGGGGCCTCTGTAACGGTAAAGGGCACAACAAAAGTTACCTCAACAGGCGCTGGTGGTTCATTTAGCATCACCGCAAAAACAGGCGATAAAATCCTCTTTAGCTTTTTAGGCTATCAAACAAAAGAACTTACTGTAACCAATGCCTCTACCTACCAGGTGGTTATTAGTGAAGCAGCTTCATCACTTACGGATGTAGTGGTTGTAGGTTACGGAAAAAGCTCGAGAAAAGCATTAACCAGTTCCATTTCTACGGTTAAAGGGGATGAGTTGAATCGCGGGGCTATCAGTGATATTGGTCAGATGTTACAGGGTAAAGTACCTGGATTAAACATTACTAAAAATGGAGATCCGACTAAAACTGCAGCCATCATTTTGCGTGGTGCCTCTACCCTGCGTGATGGTGCACAATCGCCACTATTTGTAATTGATGGTGTAGTTGGTGCAGACATTTCGATTCTGGCACCTGATGATATCGCCACGATTGACGTGTTAAAAGATGCTGCTGCTACCGCAATTTATGGTAACAGGGCGGCGAATGGCGTGATTATGGTTACTACCAAAAGAGGTGTAGCGGGTGCAACACAAATTGCCTACAATGGATACTTTGGTGTAGAAAATGTATCAAACCGTTACGACATGATGAATGCCGATCAATTGAAGGCATTTTTAGCGAAAACCAATTCTGCCCTTACACCAGCCAATGATAAAGGTGCCAACACCAACTGGCAAAACGAGGTGCAACGCAGTAATGCTTTATCGAACAACCACAACGTATCTTTAAGTGGCGGCACAGAAAAAACGACTTATAACGCCAGTTTAAACTATTTTAAACAGGAAGGAATTATTAAAAACAGCGATTTAAGTAGGTTTATCGGTCGTATTGGCATTGAACAAAAAGCTTTAAATGATAGATTGAAAATTGGATTGAACATCAGCAACGCCATAACAAATGCTAACCTGGTTCCATACCGCAATACGGTACTGTCGCAAATGCTTACTTATCTGCCAACATCACCGGTAAAAAACCCGGATGGGTCTTATTTTGACAACTTAATTCAAACCAGCTACTACAATCCGGTTTCGATGCTTGAAAACGGTACAGAAAACCTGAAGAATAAAAATATCTTAGGTAATTTAACCGTTAATCTAAAATTACCGTTCGGTTTCTCTTATGATGTTTCAGCGTCCTATCAGAATAGCCAAAACGTTTATGGCGCATTTTATAACAGCATTTATACTTCCAGATATAACAATGTGCGTAATACACCAGAGCCACCAGCAACCCCTAGTTTCGTAACTTTAGTGGGTAAAGACGGTTTGGCGCAAAGAAATGCCTATCAGAACACCAATAAAATTATAGAAACTTATTTAACCTGGAACAAAAAATTTGGCGATCACGATATCAATGCCGTAGTGGGTTACTCTTATCAGCAATCATTAAATAACGATGGTTTTCAAGCCACCTCTACCAATTTCCCGATTAACCAGGTTAGTTATAATAATTTAAGTTTGGGAAACCCATATGCCGTACCGGACTTCAGGGTTGATTTTAATCCAGGTGTAACCTACCAGGAAATTCTGATGATCTCCGATTTTGCAAGGGTAAACTACAACTATAAAAACAAATACCTCGTTCAAGGATCGATCAGGAGAGATGGATCTAATGTATTCGGAATAAATGAAACATGGGGCTATTACCCATCTGTAGGTGCAGCATGGAACATTGATCAGGAAAACTTCTTTAAAAACGTTGGCGTAATCAAAACCCTTAAATTAAGAGGTAGTTATGGTATAGCGGGTAACTCACTTGGCTTTGCCCCGTTAACTACTAAACTTATTTACGGTCAGGTTGGGCAGTTTTATTATAACGGTTCACCAAGAGAAGGGGCTTATGGCGCCATCCAAAATGAAAACCCTGATTTAAGATGGGAAAAAACTGCTACAACCAATATCGGTTTAGATTTCGGACTTTTCAACGGCAGATTATCGGGTTCTGTTGACCTCTACGATAAAAAAACAACCGACTTGATTCTGACATTTGGGGTTGATCCCAACTTATACCCAGCACCTAATTATACGGCGAACGTTGGTAGTTTGAGCAACAAGGGTATCGAGTTTGTTTTAAACGGTACGCCGGTAAGCACCGACAATTTTACATGGACAACCGGGTTCAACCTGGCACATAACCGCAATAAAGTGATCAGCCTGTCAGATGACAGCAGATTTAATATCGAAGACCGCCTTACGGTTTCTCCTGATGGAGCCGGACAGAGTGGTGCAACATTGCAAATACTTAAACCAGGAGAGCCGATTGGTACTTTTTTCACCTTTAAATATGCTGGTAAAGATGCCAATGGCGTATCGCAATATTATGATGCTGCCGGTAATATTAAAACACAGGGATTGCTTAATAAAACCGATTATTATATCCTTGGTAATGCACAACCGAAAGCTTTGTTAGGCTGGACAAACAATGTGAGATACAAGAATTTTGATTTGAGCGTATTTATGAGAGCAGTAGTGGGTGTTAAAATCATGAACGTTACCCGTGCAGATTTATTCCGCCCGAGTACTGCACAGTTTACCAATATACCGGTAGAAGTTGAAAATGAATCAGTAGCTGATTTCAACTCGTATAAATATTCGAGCAGATTCTTGGAGAATGCGAGTTACCTGCGTTTAGATAATGCGACACTTGGCTACACGTTCAAAAAGGGACTTATCCCTGGTATAAGTTCTCTTCGGTTATATACCACAGCAAATAACCTGTTTGTGATTACCGGTTACAAAGGAATAGACCCTGAGATTAATCAGGGTGGTACTGCTCCGGGTGTAGATACCAATAACTTTTATCCTAAAACCAGAACTTTCTTATTTGGTTTAAACGTATCATTTAATTAAAAATTAAGAAGATGAAAAATCTTATCAAATATATTGCAGGAACAGCTTTATCGCTAGGCGTATTAACTTCCTGCCATAAACTGGATTTAAAAGTGGAAACACAGCTAACTCCTGAAACATTTCCTCAAACAGACCAACACTTCATACAGCTAACTGGTCAGGTATATGTACAACTGCGCCAAAACTGGAGTACCGATTACTTCTTTATGCAGTCGTTGAGTACTGATGAAGCCATTATGCCGGCACGTGGTGGAAACTGGTATGATGGAGGGGTATTTGAAAACCACCATAAACACACCTGGAATAAAGACAACGGACATGTAGGTAGCGGTTGGGGATGGCTTTCTGCAACCATCAGTAAAGCCAACCAGAGCTTGTTTTTACTGAAAGATGCACCAGAATCACCGGGAAAAACAGTAGCCGTAGCCGAAGTAAGGGCAACCAGGGCCCTCGCATTTTTTATGATGATGGACTTATGGGGGAATATACCTATTGTAACCACTTTCGGACAAACAACGCCGCCAGAAACCAAATCGCGACCGGAAGTTTTTAACTTTATTGAAGCCGAACTTAAAGAAGTATTGCCGAACTTAAGCAGTGCTACAGGAGCAGCAACCTATGGCCGACCAAATAAATATACGGCCTATGCAATTTTGGCTAAAATGTACTTAAATGCCGAAGTCTATACCGGGACTCAACGTTATAACGATGCAGTAGCGGCATGCGATGCCATTATTGGTGCCTCAGGCTCTCCTTATAGTTTGGAAAGCGATTACAGAAAGATGTTCTTCATTGATAACGGACCACAAATCAAGGAATTTATTTTTGCCATTCCTTTCGATCCGGGTTTCAGTAATGGTACCATGATTTATTCCCGTTACTCTCTACCGCGTTCTTTACAGAAAAAATATAGCTTAAAATTTACGCCAAGTGCACCAATGAGTACTTTGCCAGAGTATTATGCAAACTTCAATGATCCTAATGATAAAAGGAATGCACAATGGATCAAAGGATTGCAGACTTATTATGATGGCTCGCCCGTAACAGTCGCAACTACCAAAAAAGGATACGATCAATTTTATTCAGGCTCTGATGGTTCTGCTGCACTCACCTATCAGGTAGATATTACGCCAAATGTTACCCTGAGAGATGCATCAAGACCTTTTGACGCCGGAAACGATGAAATTGCCTGGAACATGGGCTACAGAAACAATAAATTTTATTGCGATAGTACCTCATCAAGCAGAAATCAAAACAATGACGTGCCGGTTTTCAGATACTCAGATATTTTATTGATGAAAGCAGAAGCGATCCTTCGCGGAGCTACACCTACGCAAGGTCAAACGGCATTATCATTAGTGAATCAGTTAAGAGCAGTGCGTACCACTTCACCAGCATGGACTTCAGTTACTTTAGAAGATTTATATAAAGAACGCTGCAGAGAAATGGCCTGGGAATGCTGGCACCGTAACGATATGATTCGCTTTGGAAAATATGAAGGAACATGGGGCTTTAAAACAGATGCGCAACTTTTCCATCGATTGATGCCTATTCCGGCCTCGGCGCTGATTCTCAATCCAAAATTGAAACAAAACCCGGGCTATAATTAAATCCAGCTTTAGGTAAAATTTCTCCAGACGATCCGTCTGGAGAAATTTTTATTTTAACACTTCATTGTCTTTCTTTGCAACTACTTTCAAAATGATGATCAAACGACTACTTTTTTTTATTCCGCTTCTATCTGTCAGTACGCTTTATGCTCAAATCATTACTAAAAACCCGGCTGAAGCCGTTGCTGCCAGTAAAACCTTAGTTAAAGACCCCGGCGCACTGCAGTTTCTGGCGTTAGGCGATTGGGGACGAAATGGCGCTGACCATCAGAAACCGGTTGCAAAACAAATGGGCATTACCGCCGCTGATGTTAAAGCACAGTTTATCATTTCTACCGGCGATAACTTCTATCCTAGTGGTGTAATCAGTCCGCAAGATCCATCATTTAAATATTCTTATGAAGATATCTATACTGACTTTTCTTTACAATGGGATTGGTATGTGATTTTAGGAAACCATGATTACAAATCCAATCCTGATGCACAGGTAGAATATTCGAAAATAAGCAGAAGATGGAAAATGCCGTCCCGTTATTATTCAAAGAAGTTTCCCATCAACGGAGATGTAAATAATCAGGTGTTGATCGCATTTATTGATACAAATCCGCTCATACCTGAGTTTTATAAAAACGCAGAGTATGGTCCAAACGTTAAAGGGCAAGACACCACAGGCCAAAAAAAATGGTTGGTTAAAACCCTTGCTGATCAAGATCCGTCAATTAAGTGGAAAATTGTTGTAGGTCACCACCCCATGTTTACAGGCGGTAGCCGTACCGATGGTTATGATACCAAAGCGATCAGAAGCACATTAAAACCCATACTTGATCAATACGGTGTAGATGTTTATTTGACCGGCCACGAACACAGTTTACAATATCTTAAGCCAGCAGGTAAAACCCATCATTTCATTTCCGGAGGTGCATCAGAGAAGACAGCTGTTAAACTCATACCGGAAGCACAAATGGTTGCATCAGAATATGGCTTTATGTTATTTTCAGTAAATAAAGACCAGTTACGCGTGCAGGTAATTAACGATGAAGGTGATGTTATTTATAACACTTTAATCAAGAAGTAGCCCTTTCATGACAGCTATTGAAACAAAAAACATTGACGAAAAGGTAGAAAAGCCCAAAAGATTAATTTCCCTGGATGCTTTACGGGGTTTCGACATGTTTTGGATTGTGAGTGGCGAAGGGATATTCCATGGCCTTGCCACTGGGATCATGAACAAGCATGCTTTAAAAAGAAATCCTACAGACTGGACCATTTCTACAAATGACAGCTTATCTTTCTTTGAAAAATTTTTTATTGGAATCAGCAATCAGCTGCACCATTCCCCATGGAACGGTTTTACGTTTTATGATCTGATCTTCCCTTTGTTCATATTTATTTCCGGATTATCCATGCCTTACTCCTATCAAAAATATTTTGCTGAAAGAGAAAAAAACAGGCATTCATCACGAAAAATATATTTTCCGCTAATCAAGAGAACGCTGATACTCATCATTTTGGGTTTTGTTGTAAATGGACTGTTAAGATTTAACGGATATGAAAATACCCGTTTTGCCAGCGTATTGGGTCGGATAGCTTTAGCTACATTTTTTGCAGCGATCATTTATTTAAATTGTTCTATCAGAGGAATGATTGTTTGGTTTGTGGCAATCCTTGCAGGATATTATCTGTTGATGGCATTTGTGCCTGTTCCGCATTTCGGGCCTGGGGTTTTTACGCCGGAAGGAAACCTTTCTGCTTATTTTGACAGGCTATTTCTACCTGGTAAACTTCATCGAACCATTTACGATCCCGAAGGCTTATTAAGCACAATACCCGCCATTTGTTCGGCAATGCTCGGCATTTTTACCGGAGCTTTCATCAAATCCACCAGATTTAACTTTACACCCGACCAGAAAGTTGCTGCTTTAGCTGGCAGCGGATTGCTGAGTATTGGAATTGGTTTGTTATGGAGCTTCCTCTTCCCCATCAATAAAAACATGTGGACCAGCTCGTTCGTTTTATTTGCAGGAGGCTGGAGTATAATACTCTTCGCCTTGTTTTATTACATTATTGATATCTGCTCCTATCACAGATGGAGTACTCCGTTTATATGGTTTGGAACCAACAGTATTCTAATTTATGTTTGTGCACACGGACTTTTCAACTTTGAATCATCGTCTGCTTTCTTATTTGGTGGTTTAATAAACCTCATCCCCGCCCTATGGCACGAAGCCGCTTTATGGACGGGTGTGTTATTGATTCAACTGTTTTTATTAAAGTTCTTTTACGATAAAAAGTGGTTCTTAAAAATTTGATATGAAATTAAAATTATACTTTTCAGTTGTACTTGTTTCCTTGTTTATTAACCGGGCACTTGCGCAGGATTTTTTAAATACTTCAAACCAACTCATAGAACGGGTATTGCCAAAACATGCAAAATCTTTCTCAACAGAAAGTCTTCCTGCTGTTAAAGGGAAAGATGTTTTCGAGATAGAATCCAAAAACAACAAAATCATTCTTCGCGGAAACAATGGTGTAGCTCTGGCTTCGGCTTTTTATCATTATTTAACCGAATATGCACACTGCCAGATTACCTGGAACGGCCCTAACCTCAATGTTCCACAAACCTTGCCTAAGCCTGAAAAAAAAATCAGGAAAGAAACGCCATACGAATATCGGTATTATCTTAATTATTGTACGTTTAATTACAGCATGAGCTGGTGGGACTGGGCGCGTTGGGAAAAAGAGATCGACTGGATGGCATTACATGGTATTAACATGCCCCTTGCCATTACCGGCGAAGAATATACCTGGTACCTTTTGTACAAAGAAATGGGCTTTTCAGACGATGAACTTAAAGGTTTTTTCACCGGACCGGCTTATTTCTCGTGGTTTTGGATGGGTAATATTGACGGCTGGGGTGGCCCGCTCCCGGTAAGCTGGATGAAAAGCCATTTCGAATTGCAAAAGAAGATTTTGAACCGTGAACGAGCACTTGGCATGAAACCTGTACTTCCGGCCTTTACCGGACACGTACCCGCAGCATTTAAAAACAAATTTCCGAATGCTAAACTAAAAGCCACAAACTGGACCAATGGTTTTGCAGATACCTATATACTTGATTCGGAAGATCCGATGTTTGCTAAGATCGGAAAGAAGTTTTTACAAAAGCAAACTGAAATGCTTGGTACAGACCATCTGTATTCTGCAGATACCTTTAATGAAAACGAACCACCCTCTTCGGAACCTGAGTTTTTGAGTAAGTTAAGCGCCAGGATTTATGATGGCATGTCGCAGGCTGATCCTAAAGCCATTTGGGTGATGCAAGGCTGGTTGTTTTACAGCGACAGAAAATTCTGGAAAGAGGCACAAACCGAAGCGCTGTTAAAGGCTGTTCCGAATGACAGGATGATTTTATTGGATTTAGCTACAGAAATTGAACCGGTTTGGAAACGTACAGCAGGTTTTTATGGAAAGCCATGGATTTGGAATATGCTGAACAACTTTGGCGGGAACACCAATTTATTTGGAAGAATGGATGTGGTAGCCACAGCACCCGCACAGGCGCTTAAAGATCCGAAAAGCGGCAAAATGAATGGTATAGGGCTGACTATGGAAGGCATAGAACAAAATCCGGTAATGTACGAGTTGATGATGGAAAACGTTTGGCGTTCTACACCAATCGACCTTGAAACATGGTTACCTAAATACGTTTTTAACCGTTACGGAAAAAGAAATGCAAACGCTTTAAAAGCCTGGAAAATACTTAGAAAAACCGTTTATAGCGTACCTGCAGATCAGTATGTGAGAGATGGTGCGGAGTCTATTATACAAGGGCGACCAACACTGGATTCTATGACTCGCTGGGCCAGAACGACATTAAACTATCACGAACGCGATTTACTGCCTGCCTGGGATGAACTGATTAACGCAGCAGCAGATTGCAGACAAAGTGATGGTTATCAATATGACCTTGTTGATGTGACCAGACAGGTACTGGCCAATTATGCGCTTCCGTTACAGAGAAAAGTGGTGGAAGCTTACCGAAGTAAAAACCTAAAAGCTTTTCAAACAGCGCGTAAAGAGTTTATCACCTTGATCGGAGACATGGACAAGTTGCTGGCTACGCGGAAAGATTTCATGCTTGGTCCCTGGGTAAATGATGCCCGTAAACAGGGAACCAGTGAAGAGGAAAAAGCCTTATATGAAATGAACGCAAAGGATTTAATCACTTTGTGGGGTGATGCCAAAAATCCCCTAAATGAGTATGCATGCAGACAGTGGAGCGGGCTAATGAATGATTTTTATAAACCAAGATGGGAAATGTTTTTCAGCAGACTGGAAGCGTCTATTACAAATAAAACGGAGCTCGACATGACCAAATTTAACGATGAGGTAAGCAAATGGGAATGGAATTGGGTAAATCAAAGAAAAGATTATGCCTTAACTCCAGTAGGAAATCCAGTTAATGTTGCCGTTGAAATGCATCAGAAATACCGCAAAAGCATGGGAATCCTACACCAGTAAACCCAAATCAAATTTCATGAGGTTCCTGATCCTACCCTTTGTTTGTTTATTTCTTAATACGCTGGCTAATGCCCAGCTTAAAACATTTAATATCGTTGATTTTGGAGCAAAATCAGGATTGGGAACACTCAATACCAGGGCGATACAAAAGGCAGTTGATATGGCTGCTAAATCAGGTGGGCGGGTAATGGTTCCACCAGGGCAGTTTGTTACCGGGCCTGTTGAACTAAAATCGGGGGTTGAATTTTACCTTGCAGCCGGTGCCGAATTGCTGGGCAGCACTAACCGGATGGATTATGGCCCTGCGGTTGCTCAGCCGCTTATTTCGGCAAATGGCCAGCACCATATTACCATCAATGGAAAAGGTACCATAAACGGAAGAGGTAGCGAAGTGGTTAAGAGCCTGTTGCAGTTATTGCATGCAGGCACCTTGCATGATGAAACCTGGGTGGCCAAGCGCCCTTCAGAATATAACCGGCCACGTTTGATTGCTTTTAACAATTGCGAAGATATTAAGGTAAAAAATATTAAACTTAAAAACAGTGCTGGCTGGGTACAGGATTTTGCGGGATGTAACAAAGTAACAATTGATAGTATAACCGTAGAAAGCACTGAATACTGGAACAACGATGGAATTGATATTGTAAATAGCAAAAATGTAAATATCAGCCATTGCAATATTGACGCAGCTGACGACGGTATTTGTTTAAAATCAGAAGGCCGCCCCGGAATCTGCGAGAATATTTATGTAAACAACTGTACCATCCGCTCAAGCGCAAGTGCTTTTAAAATCGGAACAGGCTCTTATGGTGGATTCCGTAACATCAAAGTTCGAAATATAACCGTTTTCAATACCTATCGTTCTGCGATAGCCCTGGAAGCTGTGGACGGTGGCTTTATTGACGGAGTAGATATTGAGGGTGTCAATGCAAAGTATACCGGCAATGCCATTTTTATACGCCTCGGTCACCGGAATAAAAGTTCGCAATACAGCACCGTAAAAAACATACGTATCGCAAATCTAAAAGCAGATATACCAAATGCCAAACCTGATGCGGGTTATCCTGTTGAAGGACCATTACCCAAAACGGCTCCGCGTAATTTACTCCCCGCAGCAATTACAGGCATACCCGGGCACACGATCGAAAATGTAATGCTTGAAAATATAGAAATTACTTATGGTGGTGGCGCATCAAAATCAGTTGCGCATATTGCAGTCGATGCACTGGATACCGTAAATGAAAATGAATCGGGCTATCCTGAATTTAGCATGTTTGGCGAATTGCCGGCCTGGGGTGTTTATGTACGCCATGCCAGCGGGATATCGCTTAAAAACATTAAACTAAATTACCAGGAAAGCGATTTTAGGCCTGCTGTTATTTTTGATGATGTACATGGAATAAATTTAGAAGAACTGGATATTAAAAAGGCAGAGAATCCAAGCATCATTGTTTTGAAAAAAACAGATGGGGTATCCATTAAAAATATGAAGCTACCAACTAACCAGAAAGAGGCAATAAAAACGCTGCCATGATTTTTTTATCGCATATAAAAACTGCCAGACAG
Organism: Pedobacter sp. BG31; assembly: GCF_042464845.1. NCBI lineage: Bacteria > Pseudomonadati > Bacteroidota > Sphingobacteriia > Sphingobacteriales > Sphingobacteriaceae > Pedobacter > Pedobacter sp. BG31. Next base: position 209,228 of record NZ_JBHNZK010000006.1, on the reverse strand, counting down.
TTTATAACACGAGGCCAGAACAGGGCTACCAGATTGATAGTTTATACCGGTATTTTATTTTTTTTGGTAACTGTTGGCTGTGAAACTTTTGCACAGCAATCTGTAATTCAATATGTGCAGCCATTTTCAGGCACTTCCGCCAGCACCACACTTGCCAGTCAGCATATAGAAGATAAAACAGAAAGGCTGGCCAATACCATACCCGCAGTAGCACCACCTTTTAGCATGACGCAGTGGACCCCGCAAACCCAGCTTTCTGAAAAAAAATGCCTGGCCCCCTATTACTATAACAATAAAAAATTTTATGGAATCAGGGCCAGTCACTGGATCAGCGGCTCGTGTACGCAAGATTATGGCAGCTTTACCATCATGCCCATCTCCGGAAAACTAAGAACCAGCGCTACAGATTATGCTGCAGATTATACCCATGCTGGTGAGGTTGCTACCCCCTCCTATTATAAAACCAGTTTACCAGGCTATAACCTGCTTGCTGAGGCTACCGCGACCTTGCGTTGTGGCCTGATCAAAGTTACCGCCTTAAAGGCAGATAGTGTTTACTTGTTAATTACCCCAAACAGCGACCAGGCCAAAGGTTATATCAAAATTGACCGCCAGAAAGGTGAAATTTCGGGCTACAATCCTGTGCATCGCATTTACCAGGGATGGGGACAGCCTGCTGGCTTTAGCGGCTATTTTTTTATCCGCATCAGCAAAGTTTTTACAACAAGTGGTGTATTTAGTGGTGCCAGTGTCTCCACAGATCAATCCGTCGAAAACCAGAAAGACCTGGGTGCCTATCTGGGCTTTAAGCTACAAAAAGGAGAAAGCATCAGTATTTATGCCGGTACCTCCTTTACCAGTATAGCGGCAGCAAAACTTAACCTCGAAACCGAAATCAATAGTGCTGGTTTAGCAACGATTGTATCTGCAACCAATCAGGTTTGGGAGCGATCGCTTGGCCAGATTAAGGTTAATGATGCCAGTGAAAAAAATAAGCGTATTTTCTATACTGCACTTTACCATGCACAACAGCACCCCCGATTGTTTAATGATGTTGATGGTGGATATCCCGAATTTGCAGGCAATTACACCAAAAAAACATTAAAACAGGGCAATTACTACGATGATTTTTCGATGTGGGATATTTACCGGGCCCAATTGCCACTTGTAGAACTTTTAAAACCCGATCTGGCTAATGATTTTGCAAACTCATTGGTGCTAAAAGGGCAACAAGGCGGTTGGCTGCCTATTTTTCCCTGCTGGAATAATTATACTGCAGCTATGATTGGCGATCATGCTACCGCTTTTCTGGCTTCAGCATATAACAAGGGGATCAGGAGTTACGATGTAAAAGAAGCCTACAGATTGATGCGCCAAAATGCATTTCAAATGCCCGACTCGGCTCAGTACCTTAACGGTAAAGGTCGCAGGGGGATTAATAGTTACCTTAAATATGGTTATATCCCGATGGAGGATAGTATTCCGGATGCCTTTCATAAAAGAGAACAAGTGAGCAGAACGCTTGAGTATGCATATGATGATTATGCTTTGGCTACTGTAGCGAAAGATCTGGGTAAAGAATCAGATTATAAACAACTGAAGAAAAGGTCTTTAAATTACAAAAACGTATTCGATCAACAGGAAGGAATGGTGAAGGGCAGGTTTGCCGATGGCAACTGGTACACACCTTTTTACCCCGATCACCGCGAACCCTATATTACAGAAGGAACTCCAAGGCAATACACCTTTTACGTTCCGCACGACATACCCGGACTGATTAAGCTGATGGGCGGAGAAAAAAAACTGGAAAACAAACTCGATTCGCTGTTTGCTAAAAAGGAGTATTGGCATGGCAACGAACCTGGCCATCAGATTCCTTTTTTGTATAATTACACCCATTCTCCATGGAAAACCCAGCTGCAGGTATCGCGCATTTTAGCAGAAGAATACAGTGAAGGTTCCGGCGGTTTAAGTGGTAATGATGATGCCGGACAAATGTCTGCATGGTATGTATTTGCTGCGCTGGGTTTTTATCCGGTAGATCCCGTTTCAGGAAATTACCAACTTACCAGTCCTTTATTTAAACAAGCGGTAATCTCTTTAACCAATGGTAAAAAATTAACCATAACCACTATTAGAAAAGGTAAAAAATCTATTTACAGTGCTAAAATCACTTTAAACGGGAAAAGTTTAACCAAAAACCAAATTACACATCAATCTTTCGTTCATGGCGGAGAATTGATCTTTTACCTTCAAGATGAACCCATTAAGCGCTAGATCATCAAAATTCATCTTAATGGAGCTTAGTTATCTGTTCCAAACAACATCTATATTAAACTTTAAATAATACCAGGGTCATTAGCAGGGCGCTAAGTATAAGGATAAAAATTATCATGGATACAGGAAAGTTATTTTTTTCCGGTTCTTCGCCGGTTTTATCTGATGCATCTGATTTTTTCTTTCCAAGATTCATTGTTAGTGCCATATTAACTACATTCGACTGTACAGATGCCGAAAAGATTAATGCGGCAGAAAATTTATCTTTTCTGATCATTACTCCTGCCAACATTTAACAAACAAAAAACAACCTGATAACCTTAAGGCAACATTACTTACTTAATTTACCTATACGCTTGTTTACCATCAAAAACCGGTAAACATTAATGTTTTAGTAAAATACCAGGTTATGAAACAGCAGGTTCGAAATATCCCAGGTAAACTGGTTGATTTTGATTATAACAGATACAGGTTACCCACCTTTGTAACGCAGTTTAGGCCCTCCGTATATCAAGATGGTGATTGTTTTTATGCCGTATTATCTTTTGAAGGAGAACACGATGTTTCTGGTCTCGGCACCTCGCCGGAGGATGCGCTGATCGATTGGAACGATAAAGTATGTGAAATGCTTGCCTTACCAGGTCCTTTACGTACATCGTTAAGCATCGGGAAAAAATAATCCGTTTTAAGCGGCAAATTTATCTTAACCTAACTTTATCTGATGGACCAAAATATATCTACTGACCTGGTATTTCATCAATACCAGTATGATCAGCTGAATTTTCTCAGCAACTGCCATTTTGAAATTAAAAGGCCCTGCGATTGTACGATGCTCCAGCTCCATCACTTCTATTTACTGCTAAAAATGGGAAATAAGGTTTCGACCATTGATTTACCTGCAAAAATCTTTAACGCGGCGTTTCTCGCATTTTGCTATCATGGCAAAAAATTGGCTGGCATTTCGGCCATTAAACGGCCTGGCCTGTCTTATCTTCAGGAGGTACATAAAAAAGCAGGGATTACTACAGCAACAGAAAAACCCTTTTTAGAAATGGGTTATTCATTCACCATGGAAGCAGTCCGCAATAAAGGAATCAGCGGTACATTAAAACGGATGCTACTCCACAAACTCAGTAATCACCAGGGCATTATTTTTTCCACCACGGCAACGCCTAGCAGTCAGCGATTTCTTTTAGCCAATGGTTTTCAGACAAAAGGGAATTCTTATCAAGGTAACTTTGATAACCATATCATCTATTTTGAACGTACCTTGTCATGTTAATTTAAGGTCCATATGGCCAGGCAAGGGCTTCGGACGTAATGAAACACCCTGGAACAACGTCGAAGCCCCGCCTTGAAACGCCATACACTTCTGTTCAGGATACCTTAATTTCTGCAGGTCTGGAGCTGATCTGTATAATTAAACAACCGGTTTAAATGGGTTTGCCTTTCTTTCCTGCAAAAGACACCCTTTATCTTTATCTGGCTAGCATGAAGTCGATTATTAACTCCTGATCTCTCTACGCATGAAAAGATAATAGGAAAGGGCAAAAAAAGCAATGCTGCCCGCCAAAAGTCCGGTAAGTTGTGGCCACACAATGATCAGGCTCTCCCGTAAAGGAAGCGGCGAAGGAATAGCACCAGAAAGCTGTTCCATACTCATTGGCCCAAGGCTTCTGATGGATGGCATCAGCATGGTGGTTGCACCATCACTATACAACTGGCCGGGCGCAACACGCATAATATCCATAATCAATTCATTATAAGCCAATTTTTCGCCTTGCGTTAAATAAGCTGCATCAGGCAAAAAAGCCCTGATTGCCAGATTAACCAGAATCGGGTAAAATACGGTAAAAAACAACCAGATCCCCAGTGCGGTTAAGGCTGAGGTAGACGCATGGCGAAAAGCAACCGATAGCATGATAGACAGGCTTAAATAAAAGCCTACATAAACAATTGTTAGTGTGGAAAAACCAATAATTCTCAGGAACTCCTGAGATTCAATCCTTACCCCGGTAAAGAAAAGTCCTCCACCAATCATCAGCAACGTAAGGGAAATAAATAATGTGGCGATGATCAGCATTGCGCTGTAAAATTTCGCAAGAAGGATATTGTCGCGGTATACAGGCTGTGCCAACAACCTGGTTAACGAGCCGCTGTTCTGTTCTGAATTAATGGCATCAAAGCCCATCGTGATGCCAAGCAGTGGTGCTAAAAAACTCATCAGGATATGAAAAGGCGGCATAGATCCGTCAGTTGCACTGAGCAGTTTAAGGTATAAAAATGCATGGTCAGGATCATTTACATTATTAAATGATGCCCGAATGTTGGACATGGAAATATACAGAGAGGCAAAGAAGGTGAGCAACACCAAGGCAAGCAGCAGGATAAAACGCCAGCTGTGCACGTGATCTGAAACTTCTTTTCTTACCAGCACTTTAAAGGGACTGAGCTGGTCAGTTTCCTTTGATTTTTTTTTGTTTTTTGCCCAATAATGGCTTTCGCTAAGCGCTTTCATGCTTTGGGGTTAAATTTGTATTTTTTTCAAAATATTTCGCGTAGATCTCATCCAGTCCATATTGTTTGTGGCTTATGGCCTGGATATTTGCACCCAGTTCAACCAGCCTTCGAACAATTTTTGGGGTAATATCCTGAGTGGTATTGAATTGCAGGTTCCTATCATTAACGATCAATCCATTAATCTCCGGAAAAGTGCTGAATTCAGCTTTCAATATTGCAGGATCCGCCAGTTCTTCGGTTAAATGAATGCTGGTTTCTACTCCTGTGTTTCCAAAGAGCTGGTGGGAAAGTGTGGGCAAATCGCCAGTAGCAAGCAACTTTCCATCCACGAATATGCCTACCCTATCACAAACCTGCTGAACATGGTGAAGATGGTGCGACGAAAGCAACACCGTCAAACCTTGTTCCCGTTGCAGAGATTTGATCAGTTCAAGAAATTCTTTGACCCCACTCGGGTCCAGCCCTAAAGTAGGCTCATCCAAAATGATCAGTTTCGGTTTTTTGATCAGTACTTCGGCCAGGCCCAACCGTTGTTTCATACCACGTGAATAACTGGAAGCAGGCTTATCTGAAGCAGCTTTCAGCCCCACCAATTCCAAAATTTTGCGGGCGTTTTCCTTTATTCCCGTTTCGGCCAGTCCATTAAGCCTTGCCATAAACACCAGGTTTTCAAGCCCCGTTAGCTGAGGGTAAAACACCAGATTATCAGGCATATAACCTACCACCCGCTTAACTTTAATCGGATCTCTTGTGGCGTTATGACCGCAAATAATGGCCGAACCGCTATCTGGCTCCGTCAGGCCAAGCATCATGAGTATACTGGTGGTCTTACCTGCACCGTTTGGGCCCAGTAAGCCAAATATTTCGCCATGCGGAATCTTCAGGTTAAGCTGATCAACGGCAACATAAGAACCATAACTTTTGCATAGGTTCTTTAAATCTATGATGGCTTCCATCTTTCTGGTTGAAGGTTTTAAGGTTCTCGAAAAAGTGGTTACCGACGACCGTATTTACGGATGAGCACATATACTGCTGCAACTGCCAGTACGATGATGAGTATTCCAATCCAGCCGGACAGTACAGAGGTTTTAACAAAGATCCTAAAGGCGGTCTGCGCATTGGCATTATTCCCTCCAAGCGTAAAAGTGGCACTATAGTCTCCGGCAATTGTTTTATCCGGTACTTTTAACGTTACTTTAATCGTTACCTTCTTACCACCATCCAGCTTTTCAATCTGGCTTGGAGAAAAAGTTGCTTCCCATCCGGTGGGCAGTTGAGAAGAGATACTTAATGAGGATAGTGGCAAGGTGCCAGTATTCTGTAATTCAAGTTCAATATCCTTATGGGAACCGGCAACAAGCTCCTCACTTAGTCTTCCGCTCGGTGTACTTAAGCTGGCACCATAAGACCCCTTCACAACAGCTTCCAGTTGTAACGGCAAGGTTAGCGAAGATGATGCGGCCTTGATGGGAATGATATATTTCCGGGCGGCGGCATTTGCTGGTGCAGTAATTTCGATGGCTATCTCGCGGGTTTGGCCTCCCGCTAAATTCACAGAAGTAACCTGGCTACCCTCTACACGATAGCTAATCTGCCATCCTGCAGGCAATTCCGACCTGAGTTCATAAACCTGTGGGCTAGCTGTTCCATTGTGTAGCGAGGCTGAAAAGCGAAACGGCTCATTAACAGCAGATTCGATATTGACCAGCTTGGCAGAAAATCCGGACGCTCCCTTCTGGGGATCCTGGGTTTGCGCATCAACGGTTTTCGTTGCAGCAAAAAATGTTAATAATAAGAGTGTGCGAAATAAGCCCTTTCGCAAGGGATCGAATAGTAGTTGTACTGACATAATCTAAACCAAAATATTAATAATTGCTTTAAAAAATGTTTTCTGATTTTGTTATCTGATTAGGGCTCCAAAACAAAAAAAAGCTGATTTTTTTTCAAAATATTTTAACATTTTTTAACAATTGACTATGCCTGTTCAGCACATGCGGCATCAAGATCATCGGCTTAGCGGACTGAACAGTATAGCGAACTCTATAAACTAATATTTTATTAAACCTTTATCGGTTCAGTTATCGCATTCAAGGCTGATTGGCCGACGTGGGGATTTGAGGCCTGTTAAACGGAAATCGTATACCGGAGGTTACGTTTCAAAACTGAAGAATTTTCAGCTATTGCACTGAAAAATTTTCATTTTTTATGAAAATTTTTCAGAAAAAATTAGGTCAGATTGGTCAGAACGGCCTTGGCACAGCACTTGATCAACATGAATTGTAACCTTAGACGAAGGTTAAATTGATAAATTAATTGATTTATAGTCCATTTATTATTAAAACATTAAAAGGAGAAAAAACTATGACATTGGTTAAATTCAATCCAGAAAAAAAGAACAGTTCATTATTGCCAGGCTTTAATGACATCTTCGAATCCGTATTAGGTGATACTTTTTTTACAGATCGTCGCTTAAGCAGTGTACCAGCTGTTAACATTTCTGAAACGAATGAAGAGTACCACATTGAACTGGCTGCTCCAGGCTTAAAGAAAGACGATTTCAAAGTATCTATTGAGAAGGATATGCTAACCATAGCTACCGCACAGCATACCGAAAACAATAATGACGGTAAAACCTATAACAGAAGGGAATATAGTTACGCTGCATTTACCAGAGCATTTACCCTTCCGGATAGCGCTGATGTTGAACGGATTCAGGCCGCTTATACAGATGGGATACTCCATCTCAACATTCCAAAAAAGGAGGAAGCAAAGGCAGTCTCAAGACAGATCGAAATACAATAATTTCCCAGGTGCCGCATTTAGCGGCACTTTTTATTTGATGATGTCTTCTTTTGTCCATTTTGAAAAAACACCAAAATTTAACGATGGAAACCCGTTTCACGATTAACATCAGCCTTCAGGGCCCGGCTGGAAAAATTAACTATGGCCAGTTTTCTCTCGGCAGAGACAAAAAAGAAGCCACTGAGATTTTCTCCCAGCTAAAAGGTAGCGCAGAAGATGCGCCGGGATGTTCATTAAAAATAGAATTTATGGAAGAAATAATGGAACTGCCCATTCTTGTTGGCACTAAAAATTGTAACCTGGATGAACTAAAAGAAAACATTGCCATTGTTTCAAAGGAGATATTTCGCATTGCCCATCTGGAGAATGGGAATATTGATGGGAATACGGGTTGAGAGGAAATCAATCCGTAATATCGTCACCCTGAACTTGTTTCTGGGTCTTTCTTGCAGGACAGATCTCTCCATTACACTACGTTTCAGTCGGGATGACGATTTCTACATGAAAATTCCAAATGGCAGACCTTAGCCTGTGTAAATCAATCTGCAATATCGCCATCCTGAACTTGTTTCAGGGTCTTTCTTGCAGGATAGATCTCTCCACTTCTCTTTGCTTCGGTCGAGAGACGATTTTTACGTTGAGTCTTCCAGTGTTAGAAGTTAGTCGCTAGAAATCTATCGATAATACGTCACCCTGAACTCGTTTCAGGGTCTTTTTTTACAGGATAGATCTCTCCACTTCGCTTTGCTTCGATCGGGATGACGATTTTTACGTTGAGTCTTCCAGTGTTAGAAGTTAGTCGCTAGAAATCTATCGATGATACGTCACCCTGAACTCGTTTCAGGGTCTTTCTTGCAGGATAGATCTCTTCGCTTTGCTTCGGTCGAGGACGATTTTTACGTTGAGTCTTCCAGTGTTAGAAGTTAGTCGCTAGAAACCTATCGATAATACGTCACCCTGAACTCGTTTCAGGGTCTTTTTTTACAGGATAGATCTCTCCCCTTTTGTATGCGCAGGCACTTCGCTTTGCTTCGGTTGAGATGAAGCCTAACTATTAGCAGCAATACCTTTACCCTTTTTACTTTTGTTTCTTTTCCCCCACCAGATCAAAAAACCGGATATGGGCAACGAGGCGCTAATCAATGAAGCAAAAAAAGCCAGCAGTTGTGACCAAAGTCCATACAACCTCCCGGTATGGAGTTCAAGATTAGAATTACGCCATTTCATCCCGAGTGTTTTTTTATCATGTGGCAACTCATCGATAAAATCCCCGGTCCTGCCATCGTAAAAATAATAACTCACTCCTCTCCAGGCATCTTTACTGGCTATCTGCACAAAAGACATCGAAACTTTAGTTTTTTTAGTCGGAATACCTAACCCTATTTTTGTCCAGTTATTTCCAAGCTTTTTTAGCAGACGATAATGTATAATATCAATTTTGTTCAGGCTTGTATCTGCCATATCAATTTTAGGAAGTGTTCTGCTAAACCCGGCTTTCCCTTTGTCTCCGAGAATCCGGTAAATTCCTGTTTCCCACCATTTAAAAGACCATACCAATCCGGTTATGGCAATTAGCATCGCTATGGGAAGTACATAAAAGCCAAGACTATTATGCAGATCGTAATTAACCCTTTTCCATTTGGCATTCCATTTAATGGCGATACTCTTTTTAAATTGCTTGTAATTTTTGGGCAACCATAAAATAAATCCGGTAATGAGAATGATCAGATAAGCCAGTATGCAAGCGCCCACGAGTGGGCTCCCAATGGGTTTTACCAGAAGAAGCTGCCTATGAAGTTGTTCTACCACGTTGAAAAATTCGTAGCGCATATCCATCACGCCTAAAACCTTACCGGTATATTGGTTTACGTAAACCTCATCCAGATATTCAAACTGGCTAAAATAAGACAGGTTTATTTTCTTTCGGTCGTTAATTTTAAATCCAGAGAAAATATAACTCTTATTATCCGAGCTGATTTTAACATTACTCAGCTCCTTCTCTTTTCCAACTGCCTTCTGGGCATTGGCCAGCAATTCAGAAACCGGCCTTACGGTGCCGGTTTTTTGGACATATACGATATCTTTATGAACCCTATTGAAAATTTCCTCATTGAATACATAGATGCATCCGGTTAACGAAACAATAACGACCACTAGCCCTGTAACCAACCCAATCCATAAATGGAGCCAGCCTGCTATCTTTTTAAATCTTCGCTTTGCCATTAAAATGAATAGCCAATAGTGAACATATAATTTTCTGGCTGACCTGGGAACAAACGAAGGTAATCATAACCACCTACCCAATATTTTTTATTACCGATGTTATTGGCATTGAGCTGCAGCTGCAGTTTACCTATATTATAAAACAACGCAGCATTGAAAAGTGTAAATGAGGGAATGGTAATCTGATTCTCTGGTGAGAACCTGGCATCATATATCAGGTTACGCCTATCGGTATAGTTGATACCCAGGCCAATACCCAATCCTTTAGCCACACCTTCAATAAATGTATATCGGCTCCATAAATTGGTCGTATTCTTTGGTGCATTGGGTTTCTGTATACCGATTTCTCCAACTGTGCCACTCTCGAGTATTTTAGCCCTGTTATACGAATAAGAAGCAATTACATTCCAGTTTGGCATAATTTTACCAATCACATCCAATTCAAAACCCCGCGATTGCTCATCACCAATCTGCCTTAAAACATCTACCACGCCAGGGGTGGCATACAGTGCGCCGGTTTGCTTAATCTGGTAAACGGCGGCACTTACACTCAACTGATCCCTAAACCAGCTCGTTTTGGTACCAAACTCTATCATATTACTTTTCAACGGGTCAAACGGTCCGCCGGCATTAGGATTTGCAATGTTTGCAGAAGTTTGTGGATTATAACCTTCTACATAACTTCCATAAAGATTAATATTGGAATTGATACTATAAACAGCACCAAAGCGCGGTAGCCATGCATGTGAATTAGCTTTAGCTTCAGCCGGGGTCTTGTAACCTGCAAAATCTGTATAATATTCATAACGTATTCCAGCCAATACCTGTAAAGCACCGATTTTGAACTGGTCTTGCACATAACCAGAATTCAGGTAATAATAGGTGGGTGCCACTATAGATTGGGCAAAGAAAAGTTTGCTATCATCCTGCATTCTTTGCGAAGAAAGCGGATCGTTTAAATTAAAATGTGGAACGTTTGGTACGGGATTTCCTGCAGCATCCAACAAATAATTAGATTTATTCGCCGGTATGTAATTAGCTATTGCACCATTATTTGCTGCATTACGATAACCGCCCGCCGTTAGCTGCGAACCGCCAACAGGTGTTTTTTCACTACCGAAATCATAGCCAGCTACAATCTTATGCTCCACTATTCCTGTTTTCGGTGTATAATTAATATATCCTGAAAAATTATCGATAAACCTTTTCCGCTTTCTGATCTGCACGTTCATCCCAGCAAGATTGTTTATGGCTTTACCGTTAGCATCTACCCCATATGCATTCGAGGTACGGTGTTCGTTTAAATCTTCTGAATAGCCAGTTTTTAAATATGAAGCATTCAGACTCAGGTTATTGGTAATTTTATGTGTAATTGAAACGGTTGCATTATACGTCAACTCATTTAAATAATCATTCGTGGTATTTAATGAAAGCGACTGCGGAGTAGAATTTAAGTCAAAACTACCGAAAATCGGCTGTCCCCTATCCAGTCTGCTTTTAGAATCAGTATAAACCAGGTCAAAGTTAATCCTTGTTTTTTCAGACGGGACGAAGGTTAGCGATGGCGCAATGACGAAATTACGATCAAACATCAAGTCTCTGAACGTTTCTGCATTTTCGTAGCCAAGGTTCAGTCGGTAGAGCAAAGTACTGTCTTTTGTTGCAGGTCCGGTAAAATCTGCAAGCCCCCTAAAAGTATTAAAACTGCCCATAGTCAGGCTAACTGATCTACGGGTTTCATCAAGTGGTTTTTTGGTTACCCGGTTTACCACTCCACCCGGACTTGCATTTCCGAAAAGCGCCGATGACGGGCCTTTCAAAACCTCAACCCTTTCGAGATAATTGGCCAGCGACTGTTTCCAGAAACCTGTACTGGTTCTTAAACCATTTAACAATTGAGTATTGCTCTGCCCATTTACGCGAAATCCCCTGATGGTTAAATCATCATAAAAGCTAAACTGATTTACGCCGCTGAAGTTCTTTACCACTTCGCCCACACGCATCAAACCCTGATCTGCAATTAGCTCTTTACTGGCATAAGAAACAGATTGTGGGATATCTTTAAGTTCATTTTCTATTTTACCAATAAAGGTAGCCTTGGTTTTGTAGTTTTTTTCTTTACGACCAGTAATTTCTACCTGCTGCAGATCATCGGTAGATTCCTGCATAACGATGTTCTCCTGAGCATCTACTCCATTTAAATCTAGGTTTTTTACTACTTCTTTAAAGCCGATAAAATTAAAATGCAACGCTATTTTTCCCGGAGGCAGCTGCAGCTTATATATTCCACGGTTATTTGTCGTTGTAGTTACATTTGTACCTTGGGCGCTCACGTTAACACCAGATATGGCCAGGCCATGATTGTCTTTTACAGTACCTTGTATGGTAGTTTTTTGTTGTGCGGACACATTAATGCGTATTAATGCCAACAGGATGATCAAAATTAGCGGTTTGGTAAAGTTTATTTTCATTTAAAACGACTATAAATTATTTAGACTGAATAAATATAGTCGCAAAATTAATTTATTATTCTGAATATGAAAATTATTTAGATTAATTCTAAACTTAATAAGAAATCAATCTTTACAAATAACTTTTAAAGAAATTTAGGTGTTAAATCAATCTAGAATACGTAATCCTAAACTTGTTACAGGGTCTTTCCTGCGTGATAGATCTCTCCATTCCGCTGCGCTCCAGTCGAGAGGACGATTCTTACCTGAAAATTCCAAATCGCAGACCTTAACAGCTGGAAATCAATCTGCAATATCGTCACCCTGAGGGATAATTTAATGGACAAAAATCATTATGAATGACAGATGAATTTAATTCATAATATCCCTTGAGCAATCGTCATTCCCAACTTGATTGGGAATCTTAAAACGCTCGCATTAAGATTAGCTTCGCTGAGCACTTCTTGGTTCCCGCATGTGTGAGGAATGACGACCTTACAAGTAAATTCTGTTGGAGTTGCTACAATGGTACTCGTTTCAGGGTCTTTCTTGCAGGATAGATCTCTCCACTTCGCTTTGCTTCGGTCGAGATGACGATTTTTACGTTGAGTCTTCCAGTGTTAGAAGTTAATCGCTAGAAATCTATCGATAATACGTCACCCTGAACTCGTTTCAGGGTCTTTCTTGCAGGATAGATCTCTCCATTACACTACGTTTCAGTCGGGACGACGATTTCTACATGAAAATTCCAAATGGCAGAGCTTAGCAGCTGGAAATTTTCGGCAATATCGTCACCCTGAACTTGTTTCAGGGTCTTTCTTGCAGGAGAGATCTCTCCACTTCGCTTTGCTTCGGTCGAGAGGACGATTTTTACGTTGAGTCTTCCAGTGTTAGAAGTTAATCGCTAGAAATCTATCGATAATACGTCACCCTGAACTTGTTTCAGGGTCTTTTTTTACAGGATAGATCTCTCCGTTACACTACGTTTCAGTCGGATGACGATTCTTACATGAAAATTCCAAATGGCAGAACTTAACATCTGGAAATCAATCCGCAATATCGTCACCCTAAACTTGTTTCAAGGTCTTTCTTGCAGGATAGATCTCTCCACTTCGCTTTGCTTCGGTCGAGATGACGATTTTTACGTTGAGTCTTCCAGTGTTAGAAGTTAGTCGCTAGAAATCTATCGATAATACGTCACCCTGAACTTGTTTCAGGGTCTTTCTTGCAGGACAGATCTCTCCATTACACTACGTTTCAGTCGGGATGACGATTCCTACATGAAAATTCCAAATGGCAGACCTTAGCTGGAAATTTTTCAGCAATATCGTCAACCTGCCCCTAAAGCTTAGCCGCAAATTTCCGGATGGCTTCCGTACTAAACGGGGTAAAAAAATTAACGAGATTTCCATCAGGGTCACGGAACAAAAGCGAACGGTTGCCCCAGGGCATAGTTGTGGGTTCCTGAACTAAATATGTAGCCAGAAACCCGGATCGTTCCTGGTAAATCCGGTCTACATCATCTGTAATGAATTCGATAATGGCCGAGCGGTTTTTGGCTGCTTTGGCAACTTCGGTCCCCCCGAAAAACTGTAAAGTTCTGGTGCTTCCAATTGCGAGTGTTACATCAGCAGTTTGCAGCTCTGCAAAATCTTCCGTAAAGCGAATACCCTTTATCTGAGTGATCTGCTCATAAAACTCCAACATTTTACTAACATCTTCAGTGATGATCCGGATTGAAACGAGATTAATCATTTGTCTTTAATTTATTTCAGACAAATTTCAGGAAGCTTTATGACAACTGTTTGTCAGCGGTTATTTTTTTTCCAAGATTTTGAAATACTAACGCAGTATAGCCGAATGATGAACTACAAAATCCTTTTCCAGCTGTATATCATCTGATGAACTGCCTACCATTAGATGATAAGTTCCCGCTTCAACTTCCCATTGCATCTTCTGGTTATAAATTTCAAGATCTGATGGATTGATGCTAAAAGCAATCGTCTTTTGTTCCCCGCTCTTCAAAGCCACCCTTTTAAACTTGATAAGCTGTTTAACAGGCACTACTACTGATGATTGCTGATGTCGCAGATAAAGTTGTACCACTTCCTCACCATCGGCTGATCCTGTATTTTTCAAATCTATTTTAACATTCACCGTTTTTTGACCGGGATTAGTCGCTATCTGAAGATTCTGATAAGCAAAAGTGGTGTAGCTTAACCCATAGCCAAAAGGATATAAGGGCTTAGCATCCATTTCTATATAATCGTGTTTCTCCGGATAACGCGCATTATAATAAACCGGTAGCTGTCCAACAGATTTTGGAACTGAAATGCTTAACCTTCCCGCTGGGTTATAATCGCCAAAAAGTACATCGGCAATTGCATTACCACCTTCCTGCCCCGGGTACCAGGCATCTAGAATAGCCGGGACATTTTCCGTAGCCCAGTTTAAGTTTAAAGGTCTTCCTTTAATTAATACCAGTACAACAGGTTTTCCTGTTTTCATTACCGCTTTTAGCAACTTCAACTGGTCGCCCATTAAATCAAGTGTAGCCCGGTCATATCCTTCGCCACTTTCCATATCGCTTAGCTCCTCTGCTTTTGCATTCACTTTAGCCGCACCGGTTTCAATGTATTCCGTTTTAAAATCACGTGCGCTGGAACCGCCCAATACCATTACCACCGCGTCAGATTTTTTCGCTGCCATAACCGCATTTTCAATCTCGCTTGAAAGCGTATCGCGGATGGCACATCCTTTTACATAATTGATCTGGGTTGTTTCACCTAGTTTGTTTTTAATCCCCTGTAAAACAGTAATTACATTACCTGCTGCCTGCGGCGCTGTATAATCGCCCAACTGGTTGTAAACATTGTCGGCATTTGGGCCTATAACGGCAATACTTTTTAATTTTTTACTGAGTGGAAGCAGCTGGTTCTGATTTTTTAATAAGATAATGGATTCCCGCGCCACCTCACGCGCCAGGCCAATTTTTTCTTCATTTCTCACTTTTTGTTTAGCCACCTGCGGATCAACATAAGGGTTTTCAAATAAACCCATCCGAAATTTTATCCGCAGTACCTTACTTACGGCGCTATCCAATACCCTGATGGAAACTTTACCCTGTTTTATGGCATCAAGTAAAGCTTTTCCATAACCTATTCCGCTTAAATCGGCATCTAAACCGGCGTTAATAGCCATTGCAGCAGCCTCAGCCGCTGTTCCAGCGACATGATGATTCGATTTTAACCCCGAAATGCTGTTCAGATCAGAAACCACAAAGCCCTTAAAGCCCCAATCTTTAATCAGTACATCTTTAAGCAGCATTTCATTTGAGGAACAGGGAACGCCATCAATGGAATTGTACGAAGTCATTACCGACAAAACCCCTGCCTTAACTGCGGCTTTAAACTGTGGAAGGTAAAACTGATGTAAAGTGCGCAATCCCAGGTTGATGCTGCTCCCGTTGTGTCCGCCCTCCGGTGCTCCATAGGCAGCCAGATGTTTCAAGGTGGCCACTACATTTACTCCGCTATTAATCGATTTTCCCTGCATCCCTCTCACCATTGCTTCGCCCATTCTGCTGATCAGTACATGGTCTTCCCCATAAGTTTCTTCCACCCTCGACCACCTGGGTTCTCGTGCCAGGTCAAGCACTGGTCCATAGCCAACATGACCGCCCTGTACGCGTGTCTCCTCAGCAATTGCCCTGGCCATTTTTTCAATCAACTCCGGATTAAAGGTACTGCTCTGCCCTATTGAAGTAGGGAAAACGGTTGTACCAATAGCCATGTGGCCGTGAGGCGCTTCTTCAGAAAGTAATACAGGGATACCTAAACGCGTATTTTCAACCGCATATTTCTGAATGGCATTTGTAGCTTTTGCGGCCAGTTCAGGATTCAATCCGTTTGCCAGCGTCTTTTTGGTCCAGGGATCTGCCCGTAGCGTAGCCCACAACATCCCGGTATACGACTCCTTTAATGATTTTTTAAAGGTCTCGCTTACCTCAACTTCATTACCGTTTTTATTATACATAGGCCAGCCCAATGGCATAGAAATCTGCCCGACTTTTTCTTCAACCGTCATCCGCGAAAGCAGATCTTTAATCCGGCTTTCTACAGGTGCTTTTGCATTTTTGTATAAAGGAAGTGTGCTTTTATTTTGTGCAAAAACCGGGAGATGAGAAATTGAAAATGCCAGCCCCAAACCTATAGCAAATTGTATTCTTTTAATCATATCCATTCAAATTATGCCCAGGCCTTCCTCAAAAAACGTAACCAGTTTCCATTCATCAGGTTTTCGACATCCGTATCGGTATACCCTCTTTTTATAAATAAATCAGGTACTTTCTGTAAATCGGCAATGGTTTCGAGGTCGTAAGGACACTGTTCTTTGCCAAAGGCACCATCCAGATCTGAACCGATGCCCACATGCAATGCATTACCTGCAAGCTGGCAAATGTGGTCAATATGATCGATCATCACCTCTAGGTTACAGTTCATTTCCTTAGGCTGTGAAACACCACGTTGCCAGTTAGGTACCATCATCCAGGCATCGAGCGCAGCACCAATTACGGCTCCACGATCAATGAGCGCTTTAATCTGCTCATCGCTGTACTGACGGTTATGGTTTACCAAACTGCGACAATTATTATGCGAAGCCCAAACATGTCCGTTAAAACGGCTCAAAGCATCCCAAAAACTATCATCACATAAATGCGTAGCGTCTAAGATGACGTTTAACCGTTCCATTTCCTTTAACAGCTCATGCCCCAACGCAGTCATTTTACCTGTTGCATCCGTTCCCTGTGCATAGCGGCCGGGGCCATAATGTGCAGGGCCAACCGCACGTAAACCGTTCTGCCATGCCCGTTCGAGATGCCGGGGTGTAACCAACGAATCTGCACCTTCCAGACTGAGGATGTAGCCTACAGGCTTTTCAGCTGCAGGCTGATCATTTTGCCATAAAGCGATGTGTTTTTCCAGTGTTTCGAGGTCATGAACCTGAAACATTTCACCGGCATCTTCCATGGCCTTGTACCAGGCCAGCTGTCCCTGGGTTTGCGCCCAGGCTTGTTCAGGAGAATGCCAGCCAGGCAACCGGTTATCGGGCGCCACCCATCTTGCAATTTGCGTGGCCACCACTAAACCAATATTTCCTCTACGCAGCTCGGGCAGCGACACCGTTGCCAGGGCCCGGTCCGGTTTATCGGTCAAACCCGCTTCACGCTGATTAATGGCTGAAACCTCCTGTGTTAAATCACGGTTCCATTCCAAAGCGTTCATGCTTAAATCCAAATGGGCGTCTATCGTAAACATACTAATTCTTTAAATGGTAATTTTTCTTTTTCGGGAAATGATTTCCCAATACTCCAAAGATCGGTCTGCCTTCAGGCAAATGGCCTTTTCATGCAGGGCAACAGTTGGGCAAACATGATAAGGTAATCCGTACAGCATATCGCCAGGCAAATAGGTTTTGGCCGTAGGGTTGCGCAATACCAGGTGCTCTTCACTCTGGCTTTGAACTTCAAGAAGTGGGGCATTAATGAAAAATACACGATTTTTCAGCTCCTTTTCTGCCGCCACCGCTTTGTGCCCGAGATCAGTACAGAGCCACCCATCATTTGGAAGTGAAACTACCCTGCTGGCCACCAATGCGGCAGTATGAAAAGCCTGTTCCGGGTAAGCATCCTGATAACCCTTATCCCAAAGGATAAAAGTACCGGGACTACATTCAAAACCGGTTTGCGAGGCGTAGACCGGAAAGGTAGGTGTACCGCCTGCTACAACGGTAATCTCATATCCTAAGTGCGCCTCAAGCTGTTCGCGCAGATCAAACAACTGTTTAATAACAGGCGCTGATTTCTCCATCCTAACGTCCATAGCCGCATCATGAATGTGACCATCATAAGCGTGCAAACCCTTAACCGCTAAACCGGTAAAATGCTGCAGGCTCTGCACTAAGCCGAAGGCCTGATGGGGCAACAGGCCGGTTCTGTTCATGCCTACATTCAAATCGATGTAAACATCAACTTTTACATCCTCTTTAATCGCCATTACTGAAAGCTGTTCAGCTATAGCCGGGTGATCTACCAGGCAGCTGAAAACCGTATCGGGATATTGGTTTTTAAGTTTAAAAAAGCGGCTGATATTCTCGGCCACCGGCTGATAAGCCAGCAAAACATCAGGTGCCTGATCCATCGCCAGCATTTCTGCCTCTGCAATGGTAGCGCATTTAAATTTGTTGATTCCTGCCGACAATAGCAGCCTGGTAATTTCCCTGCACTTATAGGTTTTTACATGAGGCCTTAAGCGGTCTATGCGGTCAATCATACTTTTCAATAAACTGATATTCGCGTGCAAACGCTCCTCATAAAAAATGAGAGAAGGCGTTTCAATACGCGCTTCATCAGGCAGCAGATACCAGGCTTGCTCTTGTTCCATCTTAAAACAGTTCGAATAAGGCCTCAATCTCAACCGGGATATTATCAGGCAATGAGCCGAAACCTACCGCACTGCGTACACCAATCCCGTTTTCTTCTCCCCATACTTTTGCGAAAAGCTCGCTGCATCCGTTAATGATAAAAGGATGTTTCTCAAATTCGGGCGTACAGTTCACCATGCCCAATACTTTAATTACCCGTTTAACTTTGTTTAAACTGCCTAAATTGGCTTTGATTGTTGATAACATGGTTAAGCCCACCTGTAAAGCAGCAAGTTTGCCTTCTTCCTGATTTAAATCTGATCCGATCCGGCCAATAATAAGAGATTTATCATCCTGTACCGGTCCGTGGCCACTCAGATAAAGATATTTTCCATCAACCAGGCAAGGTTTATACACGCCTAATGGTGCGGGCGCAGGTGGAAGGTTCAGTTTTAATTGTTCGAAGCGTTCGTCGGGAGTTAAATTTTCCATTTTATATATGTGTTATAATTAAGCGATAATCAGGTGAAGCAAAAGTATGCCAAGCAGACCAACAATGCCAACTATTGACTCCATTAATGCCCACGATTTAAAGGTATCTTTTAAACTTAAACCAAAATATTCTTTAAACATCCAGAACCCGGCATCATTAACGTGCGAGAACATGAGGCTCCCGGCGCCTACTGCAAGCACCATCAGGTTTGGATTGGTATGTGTCTGCTCCATCAAGGGTACAATGATACCGGCAGTGGTTAAACCTGCAACCGTTGCAGAGCCTACACAAAAGCGGATCAAAGCCGCGATCAGCCAGGCCAGAAATAATGGCTCCAGCTCAACGTGCTGGAGGTAAGCCGCAATTTGGTTACTCACACCGCTCTCGGTTAAAATCTGCTTCAAAGCACCAGATCCGGCAATAATCAGTAAAATCAAAGCAATGTCTTTTACTGCCTCACCATAAATACCCATAATTTCGGTCATCTTTTTACCCTGCGACAATCCCAATAACCAGGTGGCTGCGATCAGTACAATCAGCATTACCACAGCAGGCTGACCGGCAAATAAAATGTAAGGCAAAATGGCTGAATCCTGGCCAAGTAAGAGTGGAAGGAAAGATGCAGCAGCCAGTAATATTACCGGGAGTAAAGCGGTGAAAAAACTTTTAAAGCCACTGGGCAGGTCGTGCTCAGCGCGTTCAGCAGCGCTGAATGAAGCGATGGGTACTGCGATAATATTTTTTAATGTCCGCGAAAATATGGGGCCGCCGATAACGATTGCCGGGATAGAAACAGCCAGGCCATATACCAACGTTAAGCCCATATCTGCCTTAAATTGCACCACCAAAGCTGCCGGCGATGGATGCGGAGGTAAAAAACCATGGGTAACCGATAATGCGGCAAGCATGGGCAGGCCAATATATAAAGCTGGTAATTTGTAACGATAAACCACTGAGAAAATCAGGGGTACCATCAATACGAAGCCGATGCCATAGTAAAGCGGAATACCAATCAGAAATCCGGTGAGTACCATCGCCCATTGAATATACTTTTGTCCGAACACCCGCATACTTACCTCGGCAATCTTTTGCGCAGCACCGCTTTCGGCCACCAGTTTACCTAACATCGCACCTGCGGTAATGATGATGGCCAGCGAACCCAGTACGTCGCCCATCCCCTTTTCTATACTGGCGGGGATTTTTGCCGAAGGTAGACCCAGTGCTAAACCGGCCATAAATGATACCAATAAAAAAGAGATGAAAGCATTGATCTTGAAAACCGAGATCAGTACAATGAGTAGTGCGATGCAAAGCAGAACGATTAGTATAGTCATTTAATTTACGATAATCTCATCTAACATTAGCCAGGCTTTTGTTCCTGCGCCGTAAAAACCATCGGGTATAGTTCCAATATTACTGGCTTTAATCCGTACGTACCGGGCTTTTGCGAGGTTAATTTTGTGCAGGGCCATATTGATGCCCTCTACACTGAAAACGGTTTGCCTTGATACCTGAGTGTAGACCTGCTGATCAGTTGAAACTTCTATTAAAAGTAATTTAGGCGGATGCATTTTCTGCCACTGGTAATTTAGGGTATTGATGCCCACTGCACGTATTGTTTTTTCTTCGCCCAAATCAACTACGGCTTCAAAATCCCCGCCGCTAAGCCCCAGCCACTCTCCGTTGTTGTATAAATAAGATCCCCGGATACCATTGGTTAAACGCTGGGCATCGATATTATAGTTGCCCTGTCCGCTGTGGGTAAGTGTTACTTTTTTATCGGTTGCCATACTTTTAATGATAACCTGTTCAAACATTTTCCCTACCGGCTTGCCTGCCCTAAAAAGCTGGGCTTTTATCCTTACAGATTGTGTAATTGGAATAGGGCCTGAATATTTTGTGCTACCCAGATCAGGCTTTTTATCATTTAGCGTATAACGGATTTCGTCGTTTGGCAAATCTGTACTTAATGCAAAAGCTTTTGCATCATTTACGCTTGCGCCGGTAATATCATAAAAAGCGGTCGAATAATTCAGTTTTTTTAAAAACCGTCTATTTGCCATTAACCGGGCAAGGAAATCAGTATAAAGCTTGTTTTCTTTACGCGACCATGCGGTTTCGGCAAGGGCTATTAAACGGGGAAAGATCATGTACTCTGCTTTAGAAGCATCGCTCAGGTATTCACTCCAAACATTTGCCTGCACACCTTTGATATATTGTTGTTCTTCTGAATTCAGTTCAGCTGGCATGGGTTCATAATCATACACCTTTTTTAATGGCAGATAGCCGCCCGCAGCGGTTTGTTCCGTTTTATTGAGTGATTGATAGTAATCCAGATAAAGAAATTTTTCAGGCGTCATGATGACGTCGTGTTTTAACCTGGCCGCAGCAATGCCGCCTTCCAGGCCCCGCCAGCTCATCACCGTGGCATCGGGCGCCAACCCACCTTCTAAAATCTCATCCCAGCCGATAATCTTTTTACCTTTTGCATTCAGGTAGCGCTCAATCCTGGCAATAAAATAAGCCTGCAGTTCGTGCTCGTCTTTAAGCTGCTCCGCTTTAATTCTTTTCTGACATTTAGGGCAATTGTGCCAGCGGTTTTTCGGACATTCATCGCCACCGATGTGGATATACGCTGAAGGGAACAAGGGAATGACTTCATCCAGCACACCTTCAAGAAAGTGAAAAGTCTCTTCATTACCTGCACAGAAAACATCTTCAAATACGCCCCAATAGGTGGCCGTTTGGTAAGGACCACCGGTACAACCCAGCTGTGGATAGGCCGCAAGTACGGCCTGTGCATGTCCTGGCATTTCAATTTCAGGGATGGTGGTAATCTGGCGTGCGCTGGCATAGGCCACAATGTCTTTTACTTCTTCCTGTGTATAGTAACCACCATATCTTTTTCCATCAAAATGGTGCGGATCAGCCCTTTTATGTCCGATTAGCGTCTCATTCCGATAAGCGGAAACACTTTGCAACAAGGGATACTTTTTAATCTCTATCCGCCAACCCTGGTCGTCGGTTAAATGCCAATGGAAGGTGTTGATCTTGTAAAACGCCAGCAGATCAAGCCATTTTTTTATCGATTGAACGCTAAATAAGTGTCTGGCCACATCCAGATGCATACCGCGATAAGCGAAACGTGGCTCATCTTGGATATGATACGCCGGTACTGTAATTATCCTTCCTTTCTTACGGATTAACTGCACCAGCGATTGTAAGCCATAAAACAAACCTTTTTCATCAATAGCTTTAATGGTAACATTCTGTTGTGAAACATCAAGTAAATAACCTTCTGATTTTAAATTCAGTTGGGTATCAACCATGAGATTGATTCCTTTGGGCACTGGCCTATTGCTTCGCAAAAGTGTAAAACCCGATATATCTTTGAGGTATTGATCAAAAAATGCAGTGCTTAAATGATCAGAACCGGAAATATGCAACCTGGTTGTTTTTTGTATCGCAAAACTTCCCAAACGCTTCAGCTCAAGGGCAGGTTTAGGAATAATCCCTGATCCGCTATACCCCTGCGCCAATATGTTACCCGAGAAAAACTGAATGCCCAATGCAAAGAGCAAGGCGAGCCATTTTACCCGATCTGAAAGCGCTCGATTCAGGAAACACATCGTCGTAAAACCTTTTAGCATTCCCTAAGGTAAGTTTAAAACTTTATTTTCTCCTTCTATTATTACACTTTGCTGTTCTACAATGGCTTTATATTCGTAAGCACCTTTAGGTAATTTTAGCGTTCCGCTAAAAGTTCCATCGGCCTTGATATTTACCCAAGGACTCATTTTCCATGCTTCTGCATACAGTGTTTCCACCTGCCCCAGATATGGGCGGTAGTAAAACCTTGCCCGTTCGGGTTTGATTTTAGCATGGTTAAGCACTTTGCCATTTAGTGTAGCAACACCCGCAGCAACTTTGTAATCACCACTCTGCACCATTGCCGCTTCGGTAAATACCGGTTCCACATTTTCCAGCTTAATTACAACAGGATTTGGCCAGCGGTGATCATCGTAAATACGTTGTGCTTTTACTACCGAAAGCTCGAGTCCATTCGCCGTTTGCTTGAATCGTGATGATACATCCAAATCGGGTTTGTATTCAATAATCTTACTGTTTTGCCCCAGCACACTGATTTTTGTATTTGCAGTAGCCTTGGCAGATTTTAACAGAAAAGTTTTGCGTTCGCCCTCTTTCCAGTTTTTGGCATCCATTACAATGGCAAACAAAGTTCCAGGCGCTTTTTGGGTGAAGTAAATATTTTGCTCTTTGCTCACTACCCAACTGCGCACATGATCCATCGATTCGTGGTTGATAAAATACCACGCTCCCATTTCACGTAAACGATCCTCTTGCTCGTTGGGCAAGGCGCCATTTGCTTTTGGTCCCACATTGAGCAGCAATGAACCGCCTTTGGCACGTGCCTCGATCAACAGCTCAATTAATTGCGAACCTGATTTATACCGCTCATTAGTAGGCTGGTACTGCCAGGCTGTGCCTATGGTAATCGGCGATAACCATGGTTGCGTAATTTTAGCCCCCGGCAACGTTTGCTCAGGCGTTAAAATGGCACCTCGCGTAATCAGGATATCAGGCTGCATTTTCCACGCAGTTTCTTTAACAGCTTCTTTCGGGTCGCCATCAATAAACAATACATCTACCTTACCATAATTCTGCATCAGCTCTTCCGTTTGTTTACGGTTATATGCTGCATATTCCTTTTTGGTCGCTTCATCCAGGCTGGTGATATTTCTGCTGATGGGAATTTTGTGTTTATAAAGGAAATTAAAATCTTCCGGCGAAAAATAAAAGCCCACATCGAGCCCAGCCTCACGAGTAGCTTTTACAAATTCTTTCAGCAGGTCTTTTTTATATGGTGTATTGGTAATTTTAAAGTCAGTAGTTTTGGTATCCCAGAAACAAAAGCCGGCATGGTGCTTGGTGGTAAAAACAATGTATTTCATACCGGCCAGTTTGGCCAGTTCGGCAATTTCTTTAGGATTAAAAAAGGAGGGATCAAATGTTTTAGGGAGCTCGCTAAAATAACGGTCCGTGTAATCATCAGAAGCGCCAACCAAAGAGTGACTGATCACCACCCCCAGCTGTGCATCCACATTGAAATGGATAAATAAACCCGCTCCGGTGTTGCGTAACCATTCCTCACGTTCAGGTTTGTTTAAGTTGTAATTACTGGAAGTTTCATCTTCCACCACATCATTGCGTTGCGCAGAAACTGTACCGGTAAAAAACAAACAGACTAATAGTATTCGGTATATCATTCTTCTGATCTTTTATTTCATCCGGCAAAGCTTTGAGTACCCTGCCGGATGTGATTAGCATATTATAATTTGTCCCACCAGATGCGGGTCATGAAATCATCGGCTCCCTGACGGGCAATAGCCGCATCAAGCGATGCACGGTTTAAGTTCTGCTCAGAGAGTGGATATAACATCCTCCTGAAAATCCGGCCACCTGTTGCATTTCCAACATAATTTACGGGTACCAAAGCCGGATAACCTGTTCTCCGGTAACTGGCGAAAGCTTCCTGTGCATCAGGGAATGCCGCCAGCCAATATTCTGTATAAATCTGCTGCATTTGTGCATCAAAAGTTCCAGTGGTATTAAGCGGGTGGTATTTGATATAGGTATTGATCTGCAAATCGCTGATGATCCCGTCTGACGGGGCAATAATTGCCCACTGTTTCATGGCGGCGCGGATCCCTGATTCGTACAGTGTAGTGGCTGTAGCACCAGTATACCATCCACGTAAAACGGCTTCTGCCAGCAGAAAATTGGTTTCAGCTGTGGTGTAAATCAGTTTCGCTCCACCCAGGGCCAGTACGGTTTTCTGATTAGGTTCTGAATAGGTTACAAAATCAGTAGGTTTTGCGCTTAGCGTAGCAGGCATGCCCTTTTGTATCGCCATAGAAGTATCGGCAACGCCGTTTACGTAAACCACAGAAAGAATCCCTAAACGCGGGTCTTTATTGTTTTTCATATACGTGATGAAGGTATTCTGGTATTTTCCGCCTTCGGGATTGCTGTTACCATCAGCTTTGATGTAATCGCTGTTGTATAAACTTAAGGCAATGGGATTTTTATTGATATCCTGACCAGCGCTCATATAATTGATTTTAGCGATATCGGCATCATCGGTAATCACACCTCCGGCAATTGCTTTTTTCACCCAGGTTTCGGCCAATGCGGCATCAACCTTAGTTAAACGCATGCCCAGACGGAGCATTAAGGAGTAAGCGAATTTTTTCCACTTAACGGTATTACCCGCATAAATCAAATCAGCCTGACCAAAGGTAGCTTTAGCAGCATTTAAACCTGATGCCGATTCGTCCAGTTCCTTCAGCATGTCTAAATAGATACTTCTTTGCGGATCGTAGGCGGGCTTATAGTTCGAATTGGTATAACCCTGGGCGGCCTCGGTATATGGAATATCGCCGTACAAATCGGTAATGCGACTGAAACAATAAGCTCTCCAGATCCGTGCCGAGGCTAATAAATTTACCTGTTCAGGATCGTTTTTCACTGCATTGATCACCAGGGCCAGCTCGTTAATTTCCTGGTAGTAAGCATTGCTGAACTGGGCCATAGATTGTTGGCTTTGACTGGAAACATATTTTGATCCGAAACCAGCCACATCATTAAAACTGGTGGTATACTGCATGGTACCCAGCAGCAGAATCAGGTTATTTTTGGCACCATCGTATTGTGCTTTAGTAAAAACATAAGCAGGCTGAATGGTGGTTGAAGATTCAGGATCGGTATTAATTTCCTGAAAATCTTTTGTACATGAAGCTAGAAGGGTGCTGGTTAACGCAATGCAAACAGCGGATTTATATTTGTTGATTAGTTTTTTCATCTTTCAAGTATTAAAATTTAACCATCAGGTTTAAACCGAAAGTACGTGTACGCGGCAATCCGATTGATTCGAAACCCTGGGCATTACCATTTGTAAAACTCGATTCAGGATCGAAATTATCGGTCTTTTTATAGAAGGTTAGGATATTACGGGCAACAAATGAGATACTGGCCGACTGTATTTTAAGAAAATCGAGTTTTTTAACCGGAATATTGTAAGATAAAATGGCCTGGCGAAGTTTGATAAAGCTGCCGTCATGTACAAATAATTCTGAATAATTACGCATATCGTTATAATAAGCCCTTAGATCGCTTACTGGAATCAACGCTGAATAAGGGTTTCCTGACTGGTCTACCCCCGAAATGGTCAATCCGTTTTCACGTCCGGGTAAGGTGCTCTTTAATAATCCTAAACGGGTGGCATAAACTTCTTTGATGGATAACACCTTATTTCCGAATTTACCATCGATCAGAAAGTTGAGGTTGAAATTACCAAATCTAAAATCCTGTGTTAAGCCCATTGTAAGCGGCGCTACCCCATTTCCAAGTTCTTGTAAACCTGTGGCAACCGGCCGTTTTGTTGTTGAATTATAAATAATCTGGCCTGCTTCGTTTCTGAGCATACGCGTTCCTACAATGGTTCCGTAAGCACTGCCAACGGTTTGGTTAATGTAACCCCAGTTGCCTACGGTACGTGCCATTTCAAAAGTTGTGGTTCCTTCTACCAGTTTTAACACTTCACTTTTATTGTATGCTACATTATAGCTGATATTCCAGCCAAACTTATTGCCTTGCACCGGAGTACCTGTTAACAGGAACTCTATACCTTTGTTGCTCAGTTCGCCCACGTTTAGTACAGCATTATTATAGCCTGAAGTGGATGAGATGGCTGCATTGAGGATATCATCGGTTGTTTTGCGACTGTAGGCCGTAAAATCCAATCCCAAACGGCCCTTAAACATTTTTAATTCCACACCGGCCTCGTAAGTGGTAGAGGTATAAGGTTTCAGGTTCGGGTTGGTAATGTCGTTCGTGGTTACATTTTGAAGTGGTTGACCTGAACTTGGTACATTACTGTAACTTAAATTAATTCTGTATGGATCGGCAGCACCACCTCCTACTTCAGCCCATGATGCGCGGACTCTTAATATATCGATAGAGGATGGCAACTTGAAAGCATCAGATACGACAAAACTACCGCCAACACTTTGATATAAGATACTGTTATTATCCGGACTTAAGGTAGAAAACCAGTCGTTACGTGCGGTATAGGTTAAAAACAAAATACTTTTGTAATCCACATCGGCAGATCCGAAAACCGAATTTGTCCTGATTCTTTGGTAGGTAGGAATCGTGCTCGAAGTGGCCAGGTTTTTGTAACTGTAGAAAAATGGGATGGTAAAGGTATTTCCATCCATGTTTAACTGTTTATTTTCAAACCGGCGGCTGTTGGCTCCGCCCAATATCGAAATGCCTATTTTATCGGCGATCCGGGTTTTATAATTTCCGGTAATCAGCGAGTTGGTTTCAGAAACATCCGATTTAATGCCCGAATACTGGCCTTTCGGGATGTAAATATCTCCGGTAGGCAAAATATTAACGTAATTATAGTTATAAAAATCGCGGCTGATTACCCCTTTTAACTGGAAATTCTTCACAATATCATAGGTAATAGACCCCTGGCCGATGAACCTGTTTTTTACATCATTTTGCTGGTATTTATTGATTACAAAATACCCGTTGGTGGCAATGCCGGCGTCGTTCCATGGCGTTTGGTTTCCGGCGGCATCGTAACCCGGAGCAAGCCAACGCACATCTACCGTGTTGGCCACTTCATAGGGTGTCCAGTTTGGATTACCCAATGCATCACCAGCCAGTGTTCTGCCGAAACCCTTTTCCAGGTTATATTGTGCTAAACCTTCTACCTTTATTTTATCGGTAATCTTTGCATTAATGTTCAGGTTAGCAGTCTGTCTTTTAAATCTGGTACTAGAGATAATCCCTTTACTATCCAGATCAGACAAAGATAAGCGGTAAATAATCCCATCTGTACCACCCGAAAATGCAATGGTATTGGTAAAATTTGTTCCTGTAGAATAGAAATTTTTGATATTATCTTTCACCGCGCTGTATGGATGGGTTAATCCATCTGCAGCCACATAATCAGAACCATCTATTTTCGCCCCAAACGATAAACGACCAGTAGCTATCGCATCGTTCTTCGTCATGGGTTTAACCCCACCAAGCCCCTGCCCATATTCATACTGGTAATCATTATCATTAATGGCATTCTCAATGGTAAAGGTGGTGTTATACTCCACGCCGATACCTTTTTGTTTAATTCCCTTTTTTGTCGTGATTAAAATTACCCCATTACTGGCACGCGAACCATATAGGGCGGCAGCGGTACCACCCTTTAATACCGTAATACTTTCAATATCATCAGGATTGATACTTGAAATTCCATCACCCCTATCCACATTGGTAGCTAATCCATTCGTAGTTGCTGCACCACCTGGTACGCTGTTATCAATAGGCATTCCGTTCACTACATAAAGCGGCTGGTTGTTGCCGTTAAATGAACCATTACCACGGATGATTACCCGGCTGGATCCACCCGGACCGGTGGATAAACCCGTAGCATTCACCCCTGCAATTTTACCTGTTAAAGCATTAGCTACGTTGTTTTCGCGGGCCTGTGTAAATTCAGATCCTTTAACTTCTGTAACGGCATAGCCTAAAGCTTTGCTATCACGTTTTATACCCAGGGCAGTGACCACCACATCATTTAAGCTGCTGGCACTTTCCTTCAGTTTAATGCTTATCGGTGTTTTAAAATCATTTACCGGAAATTCAAGCGTTTCGTAGCCTACAGATGCAATGCTTAAAATGATGGGTTTCCCAGCCAGTTCGTTCGGAATGGTGATGCTGAATTGCCCCTGCGCATCGGTCGAAGCACCGGTTTTAGTACCTTTGATATATACGGTAGCGCCTATCAACGGCAGGTTATCACTTGCTGAAAAAATAGTACCCTTAATTACATCAGCTGCGTTTCCGGCCTGCGTATTAATAATGATATACTGAGACTCGCTGATCTTATTAAAATCCAGTGAAGATCCGTTTAAAGCAAAGGTTAAAGCTGTTTTGGCATCGCCAAAGGCCATCAGCTGTGTTTCAGTCAGGTTGCTATCTTTATTTTCCAGAATGCCTGCTTTATACGCTATTTTAATGTCAAATCTGGTTTTGATCAGTTGTAAGGCGGTTTTAAGCGATAGTTTATTATCGCTAAGGCTTTGCGCTTTTATGCCATTTACATGTGCCACATTGCGGGCCAGGAGCTGGGCGGAACAAAATAATGTACACGCACAGAACATCAAAGTAAGACAGCTGTGTCCAGCTACCCTCCTAAGGTAGAGTATTCTCATAATCCTGTTTAGTTTAGTTGTTGTTGGTTAATTGTTGTGGTTAATTATAGCTTAGGTTAGATTCAAGCGCTTAAATCTTCTCCAAACTATTTGGTTATGGTTATTTTCTTATTGTTTGTTTTAATATTGAGGTGTAAGGTAGTGGATAAAATCTGAAGCAGTTCTTTAACGCTGCCGACATTAATTTCGCCTTCAACCTTAAGTTCGTTTATTTTTTTATCGTCTAACACAACTTCATAGCCCAGATCATCCTGTAATACACCGATCATCTCTTCCAGACTGGCATTCTGAAATAAGAGCTGACGATTGATCCAGGCGGTTAAATATTGCGGATTAAGCATTTTCTGGTGAATAAGATTACTTTCATCAGCATGCTTTACCAAATCACCGGGCTTCATCACAAACTGCATCCGCTTTTTATTGATATCGTCATAATCTACCCTGATCTTTCCGGTTAATAAACCTATACTGGTTTTTTCATGCCTGCTTTTTACATTAAAGGTGGTTCCCAATACTTCAATGTTCAGGTCTCCGCAATGCACTATAAATTTTTCCTCCGGATGGATGTGGTTGGTATCGATGTTGATGTGCTTCACCTTAAATAGAGCCTCACCATCAATCCACACTTCCCTTGGACCATCGTTAAAATTGGCAGCGTAACTGATTTTTGAATTCCCATTTAATGTCACTTCCGACCCATCCGGCAGGGTGATGGTTTTGATTATGCCATAATCAGTTTTAACTGCATCTTTATTCCACATCGTGAAGTAGAGTACTGCAGATAAAAGGACTACTGCAAAAACTGCGGCGACCTTAAAGAAAGGTGAAAAAGAAAGTTTTTTGATTTTTGGCTCTCCTGCTGTTATACTGACAGAAATTTTTTCAAAAAGCGATTGCTGTGCCTGCTCATTACTGAAAACTTTTTGCAGGCGGTAAGCCGAAATGGTATCGAAAGCAGCGAGGGCAATTCTGCTTTTATATGGATGTGCTGCTCTAAATTTTTCCCAGGCCAATACATCTGAAGCATTTTGCTCCACAACAAATGCCAAAAAAGCATCATCGTTCAGAAAATCTTCAAAAGTGTAGTTTGTAAATTTAGAAAAATCCATATATCAGCAATTATATATCCCTATATACATGGACCAGCCTAAATTATCCCTACATTTTTGAAAAAAAATTAATTTATTTCTAAAAGTGCTCTTTTTGACCCGATAATAGCTAACATCATCATTAAATCGACCAGCTTAACCCGCTCCTGAAGTTTACCAATGGCCTTATAAAGCAGTTTATAGGTGGAGGTAATATTCAGGTTCATAATATCTGCTGCCGCTTCGTAGCTCAGGCCTTCATAAAACCTCAAATAGATAATTTCCTGTTGCCTGGACGAAAGGGTTTGGATCGCCTCCTTTAACTTGCGCTGAAGTTCCTTCTTCGACTCATCTTCCATAAAAACGGTATCAAATGATACTTCAAAATTAAATGGATAGTCTTCAGCTGAATCTATTGCCACGAAACGCTGCTGAGCGTCCATCTTCCTGAGCAATAAGTTCCGCAGCGATTTGTAGAGGTAATTTTTTACCGAAACGGGGTTACCTAATTGTTCGCGCTTCGCCCATAAATTCACAAATAAATCGTGTACCGCATCCTCGATCAGGCTCACATCCCTGGTAAATTTATACCCGTAATTATTAAGCGCCTTAAAATGAATATTATACAACTGCCTGTAGGCATTCCAATCCCCTCCCTTAAAGGCATTCCATTCGGGCGCAGTGGTTTCATGAAGTTGAACCTTTTTTAACGGCATAGGGATTATTCGTTTTACTAACTTAGCAAAATTAAGCTACGAAAGGAATTTATTGAGAAATTATGGTTGAAATTTATGGTTTTTAGGAGAAAGTATGAATATAAACAAAAAGCCTTTAAATCTTGCGATCTAAAGGCTTCTCGTTTTTGTGTCGGGATGGCAGGATTCGAACCTACGACCTCCACATCCCAAATGTGGCGCGATACCGGGCTACGCTACATCCCGAACATTGGTATCGATCTTTTTTTTAATCCTGTTGTAAAGTGGATTGAACTTTTAGTCGGGATGGCAGGATTCGAACCTACGACCTCCACATCCCAAATGTGGCGCGATACCGGGCTACGCTACATCCCGAACTTTGGTATCGATCTTTTTTAACCTTATTTCTAAGGGTTGGCAAATATATGGATTTTATTGGGTTTTTCCATTTATTTACCAACTTTTTTTATTTCAGCGGTGAGGGCGGGATTCGAACCCGCGGTACCGTTACCAGTACGACAGTTTAGCAAACTGTTCCTTTCGGCCTCTCAGGCACCTCACCTTTCAACCTCCTTTTTCCGCCCTACCGGCGTTGTTTTGAGGTCTGCAAATATAGTAAAACAAGTTATCGAACAAAAAAAAATTACAAATTTTGTTGATAATCTATGCGCACATGATAGATGCTCATCAGCATTGTCTTGAATATCAATTTGATAGTCTCAATATCTTTTAACGTCAAATCGCAGTCATCCAGCTGATTTTGCTCTAATTTATAGTTGATGATGCGCTCAACGATATCGTTTATGTTCTGCGCATCGGGATTTTTCAGACTTCTTGAGGCTGCCTCCACCGAATCGGCAAGCATTAATACCCCCGTTTCCTTGCTAAAAGGTATAGGGCCGGGATAGCGGAAAATATTTTCGTCGACGAATTTTTCGGGTGTATTTTTCAAAAACGACTGATAAAAATAGTCCACCCGGGTATTTCCATGATGTGTCCTGATAAAATCAATAATGGCTTCAGGAATCTGGTTTCTTCTTAAAATTTCAATTCCCTTGTGCACATGCTGAATGATAATCTGCGCACTTTGCTCATAAGGCAATTTATCATGCGGACTAACAGCGGTATTCTGATTTTCGATAAAATACTGTGGATTGTCTACCTTGCCGATATCGTGATATAAGGCCCCTGCCCTAACCAGCACAGAATTACCACCAATTTTAAATATTGCTGCCTCAGCAAGGTTAGCCACCTGCAGCGAATGCTGAAAGGTTCCAGGCGCTTTAAAAGCCAGTTCCCTTAACAGTTTATTATTGGTATTGGTCAGTTCGATCAGCGCTACATCCGAAGTGATGCCGAAAATACGCTCAAACAGGTAGATTAACGGATAAGCCAGGAGCGATAACAATACACTAAAAACAAAAGGGACAAAATTTACCCATTCGATTTCAAGGAAAGAACCTTCGCGGAGTAAGGCAATGCCTACAAAAGATACAAAATAGGCCAGCAGAATAAATAAAGCCGAAACCAGAAACCGCTCGCGCTTTACAAAGTTTTTGATGCTGAATATAGCCACCATACCCGCAGTAACCTGGTAGAACACAAATTCGAAACTATTGGCTACAAAGAAGCCTGCAATTAAAATCACCAGCATGTGAAGGTAAAGCGCCAAACGGGTATCGAACAGGATCCTGATGATAATCGGCACCACACAAAAGGGAATATAGTACAAACTTGGGATCTCCATCTTAATGGCCCAGGTTAAAGCCAGCAGCATTCCTGTGGTGACAATAAGGATTAAGGAAAGCTGGCGGTTATCGGCAAAAATATCTTTCCGGAAAAGAAAAAGGAACGACATTAATATGGTTACAATAAAGCCAACCAACACTACCTGCCCTAAGTAAACCAGTGCCCTGCTGCCAATGGTTTTGGTTTGTGCATCGTAAGTAGCTTTATAAGATTCCAGTTTCTGATAAATTTCTTCATCAATCACATCGTTCTTGGCAACAATAAGCTCCCCCTTTTGCACCATCCCTTTGGTAGTGGAAATGTTGTTCACCGTATTATCCTGGATGGTTTGCGTTAACCGTTCATCAAATATGATATTTGGGGTAATGTGATCAATGGCCAGGTTTGCCACCAGATCGCCCATAACCTGATTGGGCGCCTTAAAATTATCTTTAAAAAAATTCAGGGCCGATTCAGCAGTAAAAACATCCTGTGTATTTTTCTCCTGCGCCACATTGTTTTCAACCAGTGAAAAATCATAGTTTTTACCGCCTGCCTGGTGTTTCACATTCAGACCAATAATACCTTTCTGGTAAATGCGCTGCAATAATTTGTAGGCCGCACTTTTATAAGTATCCCGCTCTTTCTCGCTAAGCTGTTTCGATCTCCACTTCACATCAAATTCATTCGCAAACTCTTCCAATGCATTGTCCGTAACACTCCTGTCCAGCTGGTAAACGGGCAGAATATCTTTTAAAGCGTTCTTTTTATCTGCACTAACCTGCGGATTGGTTTTTAAAATAGCAAAACTGAAAGGCGAAATCAGATCTTTGTTTTTCCATACTGCATTTTTTTCAAACTCATATCTAAACCGGGGCTGTTTGGGCAGGAATAGCGTAATAATGAAAACGGTAAATATCATCATCACATATTTCAGGTTTGATGAATATTTACGGTAAAGGATCTTATGCGAATTTCTTTTGATTTTGGCCAAAGCGATGTATTTATAGTATTGTCAAAAATAACATTTTTATCTAATATACATTTTGTGCGTTTTGTTTGCAATTACCAGATTTTATATTTTACTTTATGATATCAAATTAATATCAATTATGTATCAAGAAAAAATTATCAATCCGCCATCTGGCTATTTAACTTTTGCACTAAGCTTAGCATTATTGGGCGCTTCCGTTTTCTGTTTTGTTTCCGGAATTTTTCTTTGGGGAGGCGTACTTTTGGCCATAGATGTATTCCTACTTTTTCCGGGCTTCTTAATCATCAACCCCAACCAATCGATGGTACTCACCCTGTTCGGAAAATACATGGGCACGGTAAAAGCTGACGGCTTTTTCTGGGTAAATCCTTTAACCGCAAAAAGGCGGGTATCGTTAAAAGCAAACAATTTAAACGGGCAGCAATTGAAGGTGAACGATAAACTGGGTAATCCGATCGAAATTGCGGCCGTTGTTGTCTGGAAAGTAAACGAAACGGCTAAAGCTGTTTTCTCTGTCGAAAATTACATGCAATATGTCAACATCCAGAGCGAAGCTGCCGTAAGGCACCTGGCCAATATCTTTCCTTATGATCATGCTGAAGGAGAAGAAACGAGCATTACCTTAAAAGATGGTGCCGAAAAAGTAAGTGAACTTTTGGAGAGTGAACTGAATGAGCGTTTATCGCGCGCAGGCATTGAGGTTTTGGAGGCCAGGATATCGCATCTGGCTTATGCACCTGAAATTGCCAGCGCCATGTTACAGCGTCAGCAGGCTACAGCAGTTATTGCAGCGCGTAAATTAATAGTTGAAGGTGCAGTGGGAATGGTAGAAATGGCATTGGAAAAATTATCGCAAAAAGGAATTGTAGAACTGGATGAAGAGCGTAAGGCAGCTATGGTAAGCAATTTACTGGTTGTACTTTGCGGCGACCGCCATGTGCAACCTGTGGTAAACACCGGCACTTTATATAATTAGGTAAAATGGAATTTGAGGAGCAACAGCATTTAAAATTGTGGTGGCTATACCTCCTCGTAGGTGTTGATGCCATCATTGTATTATGCATCGTACTTTTTGACAAAGGAGGCATGAGTTTTACAGATTTAAAAGCTGTTTATTTTGCACCCCTTTGGGCCGTAATTTTACCTTTTGCCATTATTTACCTCATCCAGCAAAATGTTTTAACACTGCGGATCAACGAGGAAGGAATTTATTACCGTTACTTTCCCTTCAAAGCCAGATTAAAATACCTTAAATGGGATGAGATAGCGAAAGCCCACATCACGAAATATGATGCATTTGGTGATTATGGCGGCTATGGCGTTAAAATCAGGCTTTGGTTTAAATTTGATGATAAAGCCTATATCTTAAACGACAAAGACAAGGGCTTGCAGCTGGAATTTAAAAACGGCAAAAAACTGCTGTTCAGCTCAAATAGAATTGATGAAATGGAATTATTCCTGATCAACTTAAAAACAAGGTATCATATACAAGCAATACAATAAGAATGGCGGAGAAAGATAAAAAAGCGTTTGTATTAAGAATTAGTCCTGCTTTATTAAAAGAAGTGGAAAACTGGGCCGCCGATGAGTTTAGAAGTACGAACGGGCAGATTGAGTTTCTGTTAACACAGGCATTAAAATCAAGAAAAAAGGGGAAAGCAAAAGAAGAATAAATTTTGGCTAGCTGGAAATTGAATACGATAAACTGCGAACTGTAAACTACAGACTGCCAACTGATAAATAATATGGGCGTTCGCAAAAAACCACCGCTTTACATCAAACTACTTAACCACCCCGCCCTGCGGGCACCCCTACTTGGTAAGGAGGGGAGTAAAAACCTATAGGAAAGAAATAATTTTTTTAACTAACGCCATGACACTAAGGCATTAAACCAACTTCTTCATCGCAAACTGATTAACCACCCCGCCCTGCGGGCACCGCTCCTTGGTAAGGAGGGGAGTAAACTGGTTCCGGAATTCAGAGACCCGAAGCAGTACCGGCCCAGGTAATTAAACCTGATGGAAGCGGCAGCCCCGAGGTACGAGGGCTACAGCGTACAGCAGGACAGCACTAAGCGAAACGCATGTAACCGTTCATTTCCTAAAAACCGAAATTTATTAAACCAACGTCAGGCCATTTAAGTGTTAAGCTAACTTATTTATAACAACTGATCAACCACCCCGCCCTGCGGGCACACCTCCTTGGTAAGGAGGGGAGTGAAAACGTACAGGAAAGAAACAGCTTTTTAAACCGCATTACGACACTAAAGCATTAAACAACTTCCTGATAACGAACTGATCAACCACCCCGCCCTGCGGGCACACCTCCTTGGTAAGGAGGGGAGTAAACTGGTTCCGGAATTCAGAGACCCGAAGCAGTACCGGCCCAGGTAATTAAACCTGATGGAAGCGGCAGCCCCGAAGCATGAGGGCTACAGCGTACAGCAGGACTACACTAAGCGAAACGCATATAACCGTTCATTTCAACAAAACCTAAATTGATTAAACCAACGTCACAAAATTTAAGTGTTAAGCCAACTTATTTATAACGAACTGATCAACCACCCCGCCCTGCGGGCACCCCTCCTTGATAAGGAGGGGAGTGAAAACGTACAGGAAGGAAAAGACCTGTAGCCATCAGATCGGGTTTAGGCACTAACGGTTACAGCACACACCTGCAATCTTATCTCCCAACCTTCCATGACTGATCAAACGTTTGCGCATGATAAATAAAAAGATACGGAGATGTGTTCCAACGAAGAATAAACCACACATAAAACACTATAAAACAAACCTATACATTTCAACATGCCACCTCAAATTGCACCGATCATTTTAATATTGTTTTAGAACTATTTCCTTATTTCGATCAATTTCACTTATTATTTCTTTAAATTCCAGCTGCCTGGCCACGTACTTATTTAATAAATCGATCTGATTTAAGCCCCTTACCAAATTCTGCTCAGGATAATTTGTTTTATAGTAAATATCACCGTTCAAGAAATCGGTGATGAACCTTACAGCCTGCATGTAAATCATAAATTTGCCTGAATAGATAAAGAACTGTTTTTCAGCCAAAGTTAAAACCTGGTTCATTTCTTCCATGTAGCCCTTATAAATTGCAGCAAAAACATCATTTCTAATGGCGATTTTATTAAAATCGTTTTCTTCTTCATTGGCTTCTGAAAGATAGGTACGCATCATATCCCCCACATCGCTGATAAAGTATCCCGGCATTACCGTATCCAGATCAATTACACCTAAACCTACCCCCGTTTCGGACTGTAGCAAAACATTGCTTATTTTGGTATCATGATGCACTACCCGCAAATGCAGTTCACTGCTTTTTACCATTTGTGTATATTGCACTTCTATATCGTAATACCTGATGATTTCTTCTATCGCAAAACTTGCCTTGATCATCCTTTCACTACTGGTTTGCGCTAGCGCGTTTTTAAACTGCGTTACACGTAAGGGAAGGTTATGAAAATCTTCGATAGTAGGTTTTAATTGTTGAGCTTTAAAGGCATGAAGCATTTTGCTGAACTGACCAAACTGTTTGGCGGCCTGATAGGCCTGGTCCGGACGTTGTACAGAATCAATTGTACAGGAATGTGCTATAAAGGGAAAAAGCCTGTAAAAACGATCATTTACCACTACAAAATCATCACCGTTTGAGGCATTGATTGGGGCAACAAATAAATAATCGGGAGCGGTTTGATCCAGATATTCTTTTATCGCCCTGATATTATGGGCAATATACTCAGGCTTAGGAAAAACCGCTGTATTTACCTCTTGTAAAATATAGGCTAAACCTTCGTGGCAAACTTTCCAGGTATGGTTGATTAACCCCGAGCCGAAAGGTTCAATTTTACAGTTGTCTGCGCGAAGTCCGTAAGCACTTAAAACTGCCTGAAGCATAAGACTATTTAAATGAAAAATTGTTTACAAAAACCAATGCTAAATATGCAAACAGGTTGATTATTGAGGTATGGC
The DNA here is from genome assembly GCF_042464845.1 of Pedobacter sp. BG31. Lineage (NCBI taxonomy): Bacteria > Pseudomonadati > Bacteroidota > Sphingobacteriia > Sphingobacteriales > Sphingobacteriaceae > Pedobacter > Pedobacter sp. BG31. The sequence goes on along the minus strand of NZ_JBHNZK010000006.1, from coordinate 171,233 downwards.
TGGTATACCAAAGCCAATACTAAAACCGAAGCTAAAAACCGCTATCATCTAAAGCAAAGGTATTTTTACGGTCTTTCCATTTTCCTTTGGTAAAATCAGGGAATTTCTGCGGCATATTACCCTCTTTTAACGATTTTGTAGAAAGTGGGCTAATCACACTCATAGTTACTGAATCGTATACATCAATAGGTGTTTGTTTTTTCTGTTTTACTGCCTGGATAAATGCATTGAATACAAACCAATCCATGCCGCCGTGACCTGCGCCAACGGCTTCTGCTTCGTATTTTTTCCAGAGCGGATGATCGTACCTGGCAAACCATTCCTGGGCGGGATCCCATACATCGTCTTTTTTTGATTTATGATCAATATAAACCGATTTGTTAACATCCATCCAAATCCCTTTGGTACCCTGCACCCTGAAACCGAGCGAATACGGACGGGGCAAGTGTGTATCATGACTCAACAAAACGGTTTCTCCATTTGCGCAATTGATCATGGTAGTGGTTACATCGCCGTTTTTATAATTGATTTTGGCATTGGGATGGCCGGGCGACATTTCTTCTACATAAGCGGCCAATCCCCTGGCTTTAGAACTGAACGATACCAAACTGGTAAAGCGATTTCCTCTGTTAATATTGGCATATTGCATGATTGGACCCGCTCCATGGGTTGGATATAAATCCCCGTCCTGATCGATATTAAACTGCGTACGCCACTGCGCCTCGCTCAGGGCCTTAGGGCCAAACTCTACTCCGCCGCCATAATATTCTTTACCATTATTAAACAGCACGTTCCTTAAGTTATGCTGGTAACCGCCTTCAAGATGCACCAGCTCGCCAAAGAGTCCCTGCCTAACCATATTTAAAGCTGCCATTACATCCCTACGGTAACAAACGTTTTCCAAAGTCATGTAAGGCATGCCTGTTTTTTCAGACGTATTTACAATGTCCCAGTGATCTTCTAACGTTAAACCGGCAATTACTTCACAGCCCACATATTTACCTGCTTTCATGGCGTCAACCGCCTGGTCGCGGTGGAACTGCCAGGGTGTTGCAATAATTACGGCATCAATATCTTTACGGTCTAAAAGTTTTTTATAAGCGTCTAAGCCTCCGGTATATTCTGTTGCTGCAGGCCTGCCCTTTTTAGCTATGAAATTTCGACAGATTTTAAGTGAACTTTCCTGCGTATCACAAATGGCAACAATTTCAACATCATCTCTCAGGGCGCCTTCCGAAATATGGCTCATCCCACGTGCCCCTACCCCGATATAACCTAATCTTACTTTTGCACTGTCTGATGATGCGAATAAACTTCCGGTTGGCAGGATGGTTAAGCCCGCAGCCGTAAATGCGCCATTTTTGATAAATTCTCTACGTTCCATTGGTGTTTTTATTTATGGTTTAGGTTTAAATTCAACCGATCAATTAAGCAAATTCCTCTAACAGGTGTACAAGCTTTTTCCCGATACTGATCAGTATTTGTTAAAAGTAAGACAAGCTCCTGAGGATTACAAGGCCAATAACAACGCAAACGATTGACTAATTTTGATTCGGGCAGACTTATTACCTGATCGCATCAAAATCTGCCTGAAAGCATTAAACCTGTGCTACCTTGCTGATGGAAAGGCATGAGGGTAAAATTTCCTTCTTTTTTGGTGGTAAAAAGTCTTTTCATATAAGGATACACCAAATACGATATCTTGGTAGCAGCAATCCCGAATCCGGCGCCAGCAACCACATCGCTAAACCAGTGTTTATTGTTATACATCCTTAATGTTCCGGTGGCCGTGGCTACAAAATAACCTGCATAACCAATCCAGGGGTTAACATCTTTATATTCCTGGTGCAGAAATTCTGCCGCCATAAATGCAGAAGCCGTATGCCCTGAAGGAAAAGAGTTAAACCCCGATCCATCAGGCCTTTCTCTACCAACGCCCTGCTTCACAAAATGGGTAGAAACGCCCATAATAGCAGCAGAGGTTACATATAACATGGAAGCATCAAATAAATTATGTTTACCTTTTACCCCTGATAAATTTAACGCATAAACCGCAGCAGCAGGCGCAAACTGCATATAATCATCAACATGTGCTGCAAATAAAGGATGATCTTCCTGTAATTCTGCCCTGGTACTTACATCGAGTTGTTTTAATGGACCATGATCATAAACGGCCGCGAAACCATAGCCAGCAAATAAAACAGGTACAACAAACGCTGCCGGCATAAATTTTTTCTTAGGAATGGGATTACCGGCATACCATCGCCCTACCGAGTCTGCAGGAACAATATTAAGCGAATCTATACTTTGAATAGGCTTAATATTGGATATCGCATAGGCCTGAGCTAAACCGCCCATCATCAATAACGTTATTAAAAAACTTTTCATCATTTGACTTTTAACCAAAACTATAACCGAATTATGGAGAAATTCTGAAGTAACGATGATAGTACTTTTTTGGGATCAGATATTTTCAGTTGTAGCGCATCCGCCACTCATGGTAGTGAATCCCAGATCAAATATTATTAATGTAAATGTTCTTTTGGACCTAACCTGATCCTTTTAGTTTGTGTGATATAAAAGTGAGCCTTTCACATCAATAATTAACTGATCATGAAAACAAGCGCAACAAATTATTAAATAAATTACTTTAATAATATCTTTAACCTGACCAAACCTTCAGGATTTCTTCAGAATTGGAAAGTATCTTGGCCAGATTATTAAAATTTGCCGGGTAACTCCTGTTTTGGATCCACCGTTAATTATGAGCATTAAAGAAAAAACAAATAAGCTGTTACAGCACAGATTCGGACCAGTCTTTTTAGTCACTGCGTTATTATGCAGTATTTCGTTCCTCACCAGAATCGCCTTATTGATTTATAGTGCATCTGCTGTTGACTGGTCTATACTTAACCTCCTTAAAATTCTGTTCATTGGCTTATTTTACGACCTTGCAGCGGCATCATTCGCCATCATTCCGATTGTAATTTACCTTTGGGTACTGCCTTCTAAATGGTATTCCGGCAAATTCAACCGGTCATTATTGTTTATTTACTTTTTCTTTGTGGTTTTCACACTCATTTTCAATGCCATTTCAGAATGGTTCTTTTGGGAAGAGTTTTCGGTCCGCTACAATTTTATAGCGGTAGATTACCTGGTTTACACTACAGAAGTAATTGGAAATATCCGCCAATCGTACCCGATAAACAGCATTATGGTCGGTTTGGTTATGGTTACCTTATTGGTTGTTTACGGGTTGAGAAAACCAATTACTGCCTCCACCTATCATAAAACAGGTTTTGCCAAACGCAGCGCAACAGCCCTGGTTTTGTTGTGTTTACCGGTACTCACCTATTTTGCTGTAAGCCATAAATTGAAATACCTGAGCAAAAACCAGTATGTAAATGAACTTTCGGGCAATGGGATGTACGATTTTGGATTTGCTTTTTGGAATAATCAGCTAGATTTTAATACGTTCTATAAAACGCTGCCGCTCAAAAAAGCAGAAAGCATTTTGCGCAATTTACTTCAGCAAGACTCAACTGCAACAGGAGAATTTAAAAATACGTCCAGAGACATTAGCAGCACCGGTACTGAAAATAAAATGAATGTGGTATTAATCAGCGTAGAGAGCTTGAGTGCTGAGTTTTTAGGTGCCTTTGGCAATACACAGCATATTACGCCACAACTTGATTCACTTGCCAAAGAGGGTTTGCTTTTTAGCAATCTTTATGCATCAGGCACGCGCACGGTACGCGGCTTAGAGGCTCTTTCGCTTTGTATTCCACCTACACCGGGCCAATCCATAGTAAAGCGCCCTGATAATAAAAACCTGTTTACCTTAGGTAATATATTTCGTTCTAAAGGCTACAACAGCAGGTTTATTTATGGTGGTTACGGGTATTTTGATAACATGAACGAATTTTTTTCCAATAATGGCTACCAGGTAACGGATAGAAGTGCTCTTCAGGATTCAGAAATCCATTACTCAAACATCTGGGGGGTGGCCGATGAAGATTTGTTTACGCTTTCGTTACGTGAGCTGGATCACGATTATCAAAATAAAAAACCTTTTTTCGCGCATATTATGACGGTTTCTAACCACCGTCCCTACACTTACCCTGAAGGCAGGATCGATATTCCATCGCACACCGGCAGAGAAGGTGCAGTTAAATATACTGATTATGCTATAGGTAAGTTTATACGCGAAGCAAAACAGAAACCCTGGTTTTCTAATACCTTATTCGTTATTGTTGCCGACCATTGTGCATCAAGTGCAGGTAAAGTAGAGTTACCGGTTGATAAATACCATATTCCAATGATTTTTTACAGTCCAGGACATATCGCCCCGGGCAAATTCGAAAAACTTACCGCACAAATTGATATTGGCCCTACTATTCTGGGTTATCTGAATTTCAGTTACACCAGTAAGTTTTTTGGTCAGGATGTGTTTAAAATGAAGGATAGTGATGAACGGGCTTTTATCAGCACCTACCAGAGTTTGGGCTACATCAAAAACAAAACCCTGGTTATTTTAAATCCGCAAAAAAAAGTGGCTACCTACAGGCCCGACTTTACCAATGGCGGTGCTGTAGCCATACCGGCAAACCCGAGATTGACTGATGAAGCGATATCCAATTATCAAATGGCATCGTACCTATACCAAAATGGTTTGTACGGCTTTGAAGCTAAAAAGTAGCATTAATCACGTGTTCATCAGTACTGGCTGGCTGATCTTGAATGGGGTTAATGCGATATCATTAGCACCTGAGGTGCGCATGTTGAGACCGATTGGTAGCAGATCAAAACCCGGAGTACCAGGTTTTGGTTGATAAAGTTGGTTACCTGGAGGACCAGCTTAGCTTTTGTGCAGCTGGTGAACAATTGCCCTTTTAATTCGTATGCGGAAGTAATCGTAAAACAGCGCGACCAATAGAAATCCTACCGGAACAAAAAAAGCATGAAAACCAATATGCAGGTAGGCAACTCCTCCTATCACACCTCCTGTTAAGAAAGAAACGATAATCACCAGTTTAAGCAATATGCGGCGTTTCAGTACATTGTTCAGGTTTTTTCGCGACAATACAGCAACAGACAGGTCGATGCCTAAATCTGTAAACATACCAGTGAGATGCGTAGTACGAACAACAGCGCCCGACACCACGGAAACCAGCGCATTTTGCATACCCATGGCAAGCAGGAGGCTGCCAGCCAAATATTCCGTTTCAGACAGGGAATGGTTATAGCTGCCACCAGCCAGTGCCACGAATAGCATAACTGCAATGATAAATAATATGGGTACCGTATAAGCAAATGGACGGTTACGGCCAATCCTTCCGATATACCAACTGGAAGCAAATGCACCAAAAAGAAAAAGGGTGAGCCAGAGTGTTACCACCCCTGCAGCGCGCAGATCCGTTTTAGCCAGGTTTACAGCCAATAAGGCGGCATGACCGGTTACGTTGGTGGTTAACACGGCAAAAGCAATAAAACCGGCAGCATTAACAAAACCTGCATTAAGGCATAACAAAACGGCCAAACGTAAGTTATGGCTGAAACTTCTTTTTTCACCGAGGTGTCTTAACATCCTGTAAAAATTGAAAAAAATGTGGCAGATATTATGCTGAAATTCAATTTGCTATGCAAGATTGAAATTAGCAGCCGTAATAGAAAATCAATATGGTAAAAAATCTGTAATTATTATACAGACTCGATTTTAATGATCTGTTTTTTGAATAAACGAGCAATAATTGTTAGTGCCTGCCGGAACAGGTGACTTTAAAAACCGGCCGAAGTTTTATTTTGACTTTTGGGCAAAACATATATTCCCGGAATTTTAAAAGTTACCGGAAGGTATTGATGGTATTCCCCGAACGAATTTTCGGGGAAACGCTGCATATGGCCTGATGTATTAAATGTACCTGAGGAGAATTGACCAGTAAGGTTGATACTATTTTAAGGCATCGGTCATTTACCCATATCACTCGCATTCAACAAGATTGTTGCCTCATGTAGCTTAGCTACTAAATCTTTATCGAAAGAATACAGAGGATATGCATTACAGGTAGATTCCGATATACCAGGTATTATCTGGCATTTTTCATGACGCTGAATTTCCGGAGACAGTGCAGGCAGATGAACCGGGCCTTGATAAACGGGAGGAACAGTTTTACGGCAGCGGGTCGATGTGTTCTTTCGCATTCGCCCGTTTTTTTACACCAGGGGCATTTTAAATTTTGATTTTTGATATGCATATGACTTAGAAGATATATTTAGCGATCAAATAGATTAAAAACCGGAACCAAATAAGGGCACTTAGCCAAACACCTCCCCATACGATTATTTTTTTTATATCCATGCTCTTTTATTTTTTAACATCAGAGATTCTCAAGGATCGATTTTAACCTTGAATCCGGAACTTAAACCCGCAATCATTTAAAACATTTGCGTTGGTAAAAGCTGTTTGATTATTGTGGTGTACATACGCCTGTTTGATGACGGAAATCCCAGAATATTTGTTCGGCATGTTTCTTAGCATACACCTTTCGGACCCCATTTTCGAGCATGCACACAATCTCTCCGGGATCTTCACTTGCGGTGCAACCGAACAGAATAATCGAAGGATAACGTTCGCTAAGTTGTCTGGCAGATTCAATGCCGTCCATCACAGGCATATGAAGATCAAGAATACATAGCTGAGGCAGACAGTCTAATTGGCCCAGTCCATCTAAAAGATCTGCACCGTTAAGTGCTGAAAACACCAGATCAAACCCGCCAACCCGCTTCGCAAAAGCATCAATAAATAAATGCTGAATTTCAGAATCGTCCGCTATGGCGAACCTTATTTTTGCTAAATTGCCAACTGGTCTATGTTCCATTTTCTTAAGCGTATAATCTTAGTCTTTTCCAGACTAGTATTAACATTTTTACAATTGGTTACCAGCTTGTTTAAATGGAAAAAAGCACCACCAGGATGCTTTTTTTGAAATGAAACATTTTTGTTAAAAAAAACCTTTTTATTTAAAACAGAGCATTTTAACTTTTGTTTAGTTCAGCTTTTTTTTATATTTGCGTATCAAACAGTAGTCTGGAAAAGACCAATTTTCTTACTAATTTGCTTGAAAATTAGCAACATATCTTTTCCATGATCACCATCTCGTTTAATTTATTGGATAAACCCAACTCAAGCGTTGTGCTTTTGGAGCTACATAATTCCATCGGACAATTCCATCAGTTACAAACGCCCTTCCGTATTGCTAAAGAATTGTGGGACCAGCAGCAGCAGCGACCTCATAATATTTATCTGAAGCGCTGTAAAAAGCTTAATCATGGCCTGAACAGGTTACGCATTAAAATAGCCGGCTACCTGGAGTCGATATCCTGGAATTTCGACAAAATCTCCCTCAGAGTGCTTTCAAAGAACATCCGCGAAGCTGCGAAAACGGAAAATGCCAGATGCCCCGAAGAAAGCCTGTTGTGGCATATGGAAAACTATATCGCTGCCAGATCACACCTGATCTGTAAATCTACGCACAGGCGGTATTTAGTCTTTTACAACCTGTTAGAGCGTTTTGAAGGCCACCTGATGCGGCACCTGATGATCAGTGAGGTTAACGGATCTTTTGTAAAGGAGTTTCTTAACTACTGCAAACGCGAGGCTTTTGCCACCAGTACAACATACCGTACCGTAAATTTTATCAAAACTGTACTTAATCACCTTGAAAAACGTGGAATACGCACCTTTGCATATGAACTGGAACTGCCAAAGGAACGAAAGCAAAGGCCTTTTGTAACCCTTACGGAAGATGAACTCGTCAAAATCAAACGAATGGAACTGCCAAAAAACTTACAGGCGGCAAGAGACTGGCTGATCATCAGCTGCTATACGGGCCAAAGGGTATCGGATTTTATGGAGTTTAGCACTTCCAAAATACAGGACGTGGAGGGCATGGAATGTATCTCTTTTGTACAAAAGAAGACGTTGCGCAATGTGATACTTCCTCTTCATCCAGCGGTACAGGTTATCAAGCTCAACAACAATGGTAACTTCCCGCAAAAGGTTTCTCCTAAAAAATATAACCAGCAGATCAAGGAGATTGTTCGCCAGGCAGGTTTCGATACACAGATCAGCATTGGTAAAAGAACAGGTTTCAGGGTTATTACGGGCATGATCCCTAAATGGAAAGCCGTTACCAGCCACATCGGCCGACGGAGCTTTGCAACTAATTTTTACGGTAAAATACCTACTTCTTTGCTAATGGAAGCAACCGGGCACAGTTCCGAACAGATGTTCCAACGCTATATCAACCACATTGATACCGGACGCATATCTTCACTAAGGCTATATTTCGAAGAAGCTTATAAAAATAAGTTTCAGGATTAGAGAAGGCTACCTTATTCAATTGTTACTGATTGATCTTTAATCATGGGGATTGGATGAAATTCAATGTTTAAGGTAAAACAAAACCAACAGGTGTAGCACCTTAAACTTCGCTCATTGCGGGCCCTTCGGCAAAAAGTTATCGTTTAACATCAATATTTTGTCGGCCCGTAAGCATCGGTCTATCTGTTTATTCGTTCCAAATTATCGTCCCGAAAAAGGTTTCGTTTGCTGCTCAAGCATCGCAATGCAGATTTTGGTTTCTTATTCCACAAATCTTTTGAGCCAAATGGTTTTATCAACCTTGGGTGATGCATGACTTCGGGACATTACAGGATAATACCAGGAAAATCCTTTTATGCTTAAATCAGATATTTTTAATCATACCTACCAGCTCCAGTTTTTCACCATCCAATAGCGGCTCAACAATCTGCTCCATTTCTTTAAAGCCCATTGCTTTATAAAGCGGTACACCTGGTAGTGTGGCTCCGAGTGCCAGACTGGAAAATCCGTGTTTTTTAGCTTCGTTCTCGCAAAGTTCTATGATTTTACGGCCAATTCCTCTTCTTGCATAATCCGGGTGAACAAAAAAAGCCCTGATTCTGGCAGGCTCCCTTGTGGGATCGAGCAAAGTATCGTGCAATTCTTTGTGCTGATCGCCTCCATACAAAGTTTTTCGCCTGCTCCAGCCACCGCAGCCGGCAATAGTTCCATCTAACTCAACAACATAATAGCTTCCATCGTCAATCAGTTGAGTATCTATCCCAAAGATATATTTAAGGGCGCTGTCAATCTGGCTTGTGGTGTAATAATCTCTGCTCAGACCCCGCACGGAATTGTCTAAAAGTTTTTTCAGTTCCGGAATGTCTTGAAATGTGGCTGGCCGTATGGTCATCTGTTCAAGTATTTTTAGTCTTTGATAATGTCCTGTTCACTTTTCTGGCCCGCATATTTTTGATCAAGAATTTCGATTATCGAATTCATATGCAGGGCAAGTTGTTTGCGCTCTGTGGCTGATAATTTTTTTAACAATGCGTCAAGTTGTTGATCTGCCAGTTCATTTAAAGCATTTAAATCCATCATTCCTTTATCAGTTAAACATATTCGACTTGCCCTGGAGTCTTTTTCTGATTTCGATTTAATGATCAGTTTATTTTTTTCAAACTTGTTTAATACCCGGCTTAAATAACTCTTATCAATTCGCATGGCATCAATAATTTCCGAGGCATTTTTTTTACCCAGCGATATTTCAAATAATATCCTTGCCTCCGTTAAGCTATATTGCGTTTCAAGATAGCCCTTATCCAACACCCCTATCAGATTGGTGTAGTAGCGGTTAAAGGCACGCATACTGCTTATTATTGTTGATTTATCCACTCCTTAATATATGATTGTAAAAGACTGATGCTAACCTAACAAAAATAGTTGACTAAGTCAACTATTTTAAACGATAAAATCTTACATTAAAAATATTGGAGTGTTCGGAAAAAACATTGAAGGTTTTAACAAAATTTAAAAATACAATGCCTTTGGTTGCTGTGCAAGTAAAGTTTGGCAGTAAAAATCTCTATCCCTATTGCTAACCACATTTTTATGGGCAACCTGCTATCCATATTTAATGAGGGAGTTTATCTCTGAAATGTCCGTAAACCCAGGTGCCTGCAATAGCACTTAAAAGTGTAACACTAATAACAGTTGCACCAGCTCCGATTTGTGCAAACAACGGGCCCGGGCAGGCTCCTGTAATTGCCCAGCCGAAGCCAAAAATCAAACCTCCATAAATCTGACCTTTGTTGAATGTTTTGGGCGCAATGGTAATTGTTTCGCCGGAAATGGTTCTGATATCGAACTTCTTAATCAGCCAGATGGAAACCATGCCTACGAGAATGGCGCTACCAATTATTCCGTACATGTGAAATGACTGTAGACGAAACATTTCCTGTATGCGAAACCAGCTAACGACTTCTGATTTTACGAATATGATGCCGAAGAAAATCCCGATAATCAGGTATTTTAAATTGTGACGCCAATTTTGCTGCAAAGGACTCTTATTTACACATATTTTATCCGACTCAGAAGGTTTTAATTCCCTTTCGGTATTGGTACGATGTTGCATTTTTTTACGGTTTTAGAGTGATAGAATAAGAGGTAAAATAAAATTAGCCATAATGAAACCGCCAACCATAAAACAGATGGTAGCAATCAATGATGGCAATTGTAGGTTGGATAAACCCATAATGGCATGTCCGCTTGTACAACCACCCGCGTACCGTGTTCCGAATCCAACCAAAAAACCGCCAATTATCATTAATATAAAACCTTTCAGGGTAAGCAGCGAGTGCCAGTTAAAGATATCTTCAGGTACCAGATTATTGTAGTGTGTTATACCGTATCCTGTAAGTTCGGTAGCCAGTTTCGGATTGACTTCAACAGGATTAGGATTGCCCAAAAGGTTAGCAGCTATTGCACCGCCCAGAAAAATACCGAAAACAAAAAATAAATTCCACATTTCTTTTTTCCAATCGTATTTGAAAAAGGGAATATTGGCCGGTATACACATCGCACAAAGGTGCCGTAGTGATGAACTGATGCCGAATGATTTATTTCCGACAATCAACAATGCAGGAACGGTTAAACCAATTAACGGACCCGCTACATACCATGCCCAGGGATGTTTTATAAATTCTATCATTTTTTAAATTATTAATTATTAACCTGAATTCGGTAATTATTTATTAAAAATAGTGCTTTAAAGCGATTGATTTCGATCTATTCGTTATGCTGACCCGATTGCTATCGGATCAGCATGACGACTCTGAATTAAAAATATTTTACAGCGGCCATTTAAAGCCGAATTATTAATCGGATTCAGAGGCAATTGTTTTACCTTCAGAAGCCAGCCATTCATTCATACCTCCCGAAAAATTCTTCACATTTTTGAAACCATTTCCTGCGAGTATAGAATAAGCTATTGCCGAACGGTCTCCCCCCTGACAGTGAATAATTACCTGTTTATCTTTACTGATTTGATCCAGATGATCGGGAAGTGTTCCCACAAAAACATGATTTGCCCCTTCAATATGTCCGGCCTCATATTCGCTCACACCCCGTACATCTATAATCTGAACATCTTCATTGTTGATGTATGTTTTAAACTCGTCAATAGCGATCACATCAGCAGCCTGCAGCGCAATCCCCAAATCGTCCACATCCGAAATGTAACCGTAAATGTCATCCAGACCAATACGCATTAATTTCCGGGTCAGGTCTTCTATTTGGTAATCATTACAAACCAATACAAACTGTTCCTGATAATTAAGCAGCCAACCCGCCCATGTTGAAAAGGAATTATTGCCCTGAATGTTCAGGCTGCCCGGAATAAAACCTTTGGCAAAATTTATCTTATCTCTTGCATCTATAACTTTCAATCCGTTACGATAAGCTTTTAAGAACGCTGAACCGGATAATTTCTGATGTTTGGGTACTTCTATCAATAATGGACGATTAACTTTATTCAAATGTTTCATCATCGCAAAATATTTAGGCGGTTCTGGCTGGCCTGCCAAAAGCAGATCTGTAAATGCTTTTTCGTCATCATCATGTTGAAATGCCCAGTTGCGGATTTTCTCGTAACCTACGGTTGAACAGTGTACTGCGCCCAAAGCCTTTCCGCATGCGGAACCTGCTCCATGAGCGGACCAAACCTGTAGATATTCGGGCAATGCAGCAAACTTTTTCAACGACTGGAACATTTGTTTAGCGCCTGCTTCTTTTGTACCGATCAGCCCTGCTGCTTTTTCCAGCAAATCAGGACGGCCAATATCGCCTACAAATACAAAATCACCTGTAAATACCATCACCGGTTTGTCGGTTGCCGGATGGTCGGTCAGCAAAAAACTAATGCTTTCGGGTGTATGGCCGGGCGTATGCAAAACCGCTAAAGTCAGATTCCCTACCCTGATCAGATCGCCATCTTTGAGCCCGATATGCGGAAACTGGTACTGCCAGTCCTCTCCTCCCTCATCAGAAAGATACATGCCTGCCCCTGTAACGGCACTCAGTTCTCTTGAGCCACAAAGAAAATCTGCGTGTATGTGGGTTTCGGCGATATGCGTAATACGAAGATTATTCTGGCTGGCAATTTCCAGGTACACATCTATATCTCTTTTAGCATCTATTACGATGGCTTCGCCCGTAGCCTGACAGCCTATTACATAACTGCCTTGCGCTAAACTTGTATCAAATACGTGTTGAAAAAACATAATACTTATTTTTAATGATTAATAATTTTGCTACTTAATGATCTGATTTACCTTTTATCTAGCTACCCATTATTTTAACCATGTTTCTTTGATGATGATATAAATGCCCATTACCAGCACAAACCAACCGAAAGCGGGTTTGAGCTTTTTACCTTCGATTTTTGCAGACAGAAAACTGCCGATCAGAATACCGGCAATGGCGATAATAGTTATGGTTAACAAGAAATGCCAATGAACAGCGGTGTGGGCAAGTGAAAATACAAAACCTACCAAAGAATTTGTGGAAATGATCAGGAGTGACGTTCCAACAGCTGCTTTCATAGGAAGTTTCAGCAAATTAGCCAATACAGGAATAATTAAAAAGCCACCACCTGCACCGATAAAACCTGTAATTATACCTACAAGAATACCTATTGAAAAAACTAAAGGATAGTTAAACTTCTGTTTCTGCAATGTATCATCACCTGCCTGTTCGTCTTTTTTAATCATGCTGTATGAAGCGAAAACCATCAGTACGGCAAAAATCAACATCAAAAAAATACTTTTGGTGAGGGTAAAACTTCCGGCACTAAAAATTTGGACGGGAATAACCGGCATGATATAGGCCCTTGTAAGAAAAACAGAAATGATAGATGGAACACCAAACACGGCTGCCATTTTGATGTTGACCAATTCCTTTTTAAAATAGGAAAAGGAGCCCATTACGCTTGTTGCGCCGACAATGAAAAGTGAATAAGTGGTTGCCAGAGCAGCATCAACACCAAACAAATAAACTAAAACAGGAACGGTAAGAATACTGCCGCCGCCCCCGATTAAACCTAAGGAGATACCGATAAAAACTGAAGCGATGTAACCTGCTATATACATTGTTTTGGGGATTGATACAGCAAAGTTGCACCAACTCAAAAACAAATACAGCTACTTTGGTTACATAAGGGATATTTTATTCCTCCCCAGCTGAACAATCCCATCTTCTTCCAGTTGTTTCAACAGTCTGGAAACCACCACACGGGCTGTACCCAGTTCATTGGCTAATTGTTCATGGGTAATCTGAATGGTTTTAGATGATGTAAGCTCAGCTTTCTTTTTAAGCAAATTCAATAAACGTTCATCTACTTTTTTAAAGGAGATGGCATTCACAATTTCCAATAGCTCTTCAAAACGTTTGTGATATAAACGAAAGATATAATCCAGCCATTGTGGATATTCTTTGATGAAGAGCGAAACTTTATCGATCGGCAAAAAAAGAATTTCCGCATATTCTTCTACCTCTGCCTTCACTTTACTAGTTTCGTTGTGCAATCCACCCAAAAAGGACATGATGCAGCTTTCGCCCGCTTTGATGTAATACAATAAAAGTTCCCGGCCATCTTCTTCTGTCCTGATTACTTTCATCGTTCCTTTGGTCACAATAGGAATAGAACGGATATGGGCATTATCATTTACAATAATGCTGCCCGCCTGATAGGTTTTGAGTATGCTATGCTGATATAGTTTTTCAACCAGTTCGGGCGAAGACTTAAATTCTGTTATTTGTTCCAGACCATCCATTTTGTAAAACTACGATTTTGGTTCGTAGCGGCATTGTCATATTGTAACTAGCAAATTAATTATTGCATAATCCCAATTTACACAGATCCAATATCATTATTTATGCTGCAGGCAGGTTTTTATTCAACATTTATAGCTCAATTATAAACATCCGTTACATTTCCGGCTCCTTAATTCACTTAAATTAGTTCTGGTGATAACCACCACATAACCAAATATTTAAATTACACATCACCATGAAAAAAAATCTATTTAAAGTAGCTGTTGCAATGCTATTGCTGGCTGGCTGCGCTAAAAACCAGACCGAGCCTGAATTCAGTTCTGAGATTATTGCTAAGAAAGCACAAACGGCCAATGCTGATCTTTTAGCAACCGCAACAATTGACGCGGGTACGATACAACAAACGATCAAGGGTTTTGGCGGAGCAAATATTGTGGCCTGGACCGGCGACCTGACGAGCGCCCAAAGAAATACCGCATTCTCGCCTACAAGTGGCATTGGACTCAGCATAGTCCGGGTTCGGGTTCCTAATTCCAGTTCAGAATTTGCTGCTGAAAAAGCAACCATAGATGCCTGCAAGTCGTTCGGTGGCTCAGCAATTGCCTCCGCCTGGTCAGCACCTGCATCGATGAAGACCAATGGGAGTATTGTAGGTGGTAAAATAAAAACCACATCTTACGCAAATTATGCCGCACATTTAAGTGCATTTAATACGGCGGTAGGCGGACTTGCGGCCATTAGTCCTACAAATGAACCCGATTACAAAGTTAATTATGAATCTATGGAACTCACTGCTTCGGAAGTAGCAGACTTTGTTGCTGCTCAGGGAAGCAATTGCGGTGCTCCGATTATGGCCCCGGAACCTTTCCAGATGAACCAGACCTACATCAACACTTACCTAAGCAATGCCACAGCAAAATCTAAAACAAGCTTCGTTTGCGGACATATATATGGTAAGACCCCTTATAACCTGGGCAACATTGGCAAACCGGTATGGATGACAGAACACTATACTAACTCCAGTATCAGTGGAGATGACTGGTCAAATGCCATGACTGCTGCCAAGGAAATACACGATTGTATGAATTCGGGATGGAGTGCCTATGTTTGGTGGTATATCAGAAGAAGTTACGGCCCAATCAGTGAAAGCGGGAATATTCAAAAAGTTGGTTACGTGATGGCCCAATACGCCAGATATGTACGTCCGGGTTTTAATAAAATAGCCTGTTCAGAAAATCCTTCAACAGGTGTATATGTTACTGCATATAAAAGCGGAACAAAATTAGTTGTTGTAATCATCAACCAAAATGCAGCGACCACTTATCAAAGCTTTAATTTCAGTGGCATCACCGTTTCTGGTTTCAACCGGTATTTTACAACCAGTTCAGCTAACCTTAGTACAAACAGTTTCGCTGTAACCGGTAGTAGTTTTGGAATTAATCTCGCTCCTTCCAGCGTAACGACATTAGTTTCTTACTAGCACTTATACAAATTCTTACTAGCACTTATACAAAAAAAGCCTGTCTCAAAATAACAAAATCATTTCTGAGGCAGGCTCTTGCCGTTTTGCATATCTTTATGAATACAGCGAAATACGGTCCTTTTCATCGCAGTTATTTGTTTTAAGTGTCACTAATTGCCAAATTTCCCTGCTTTACAATGGCCAGTTTTTTTTGAAGGATGTCAATTAGATTTCCTCTTTTAAAATTGATCATATATACAGATTGTGTATATAGGATTCAGTTATCATTTAAGTTAATGTAATTTAAAGCCACAAGGATTCCCACAAAATCAGTTGTACCGTCATTATTTAACCCGGTACCACAACCTTCCAAAAACGAAAATCGATCCTGCAAAACTGGTTACAGGATCGATTTATGTAGCTCATGAAAAAGCAACCCAGACAATTTCTATTTATCCCAAAATATGCGTGTGTCCATATTATCTGGTCCGCCATTGTCTGCAACGGCTGCCTGGTAATTGGTTAAATTAGCAGAAAGCTCAAGCGTTGGGTAAACAAAACGGCGGACAAAACCTCCGGTTATGCTTTGCCCCGGGATCGTATTGGGTGATAAGGCCGGAAAACCACTTCTCCTGAAGTTGGCAAATGCCTCGGCCCCATTGCCCCATGAAGCTATCCAATATTGCGTATTGATGAGGTTGAGTGCATTTGCCTGATTATAAGCATTAACGGGATGATTAATAAATGCATTTTGCGTAGCCAGGGGGATAATTGCCGCCGGGTTGTAGGTTGTCCATTGGTCCATTGCACCACGTATGCCATTGGCATAATACACATCGGCTGTACTGCCACCGGTTATCCAGCCTCTAAAAGCAGCCTCTGCCAAAAGGAATTGCGTTTGCGCGTAGGTAATAAAAAATTGCGGAGCGGTTAAACTACCAAAAATACTATAATTAACCTGCGAATAATTAAAGCCTGATCCGTTGGCACCTCTAAATCCAGGCGCGGTTGGTAAAGTTGCACTGCTATATCCTATCGGCAATCCGAACTGGTTTGCCGATGTGGTATCCGGCACCGTGGTAGGCGCAGCCAATGGATTTGCATATTTACCGGCTATAAACTTCAATCTTGGATCACCGCTGTTTTTTAGTTGATCTACAAATGGGGCCGCCAAATAATAGGTATTCGCTATCGCTGTAATACTCTGGCTTACCGGATTTACATAAGTGGTATTGTATTTAAGATAACAGTTGTCGGCATTTGAGGTCATTACACCACCCGCTACGGCAGCCTGTACAATCGTTTGCGCTTTTCCCGGATCTATTTTACTATACCGCATGCCCAGACGAAGTAACAAAGAGTAACCCAATTTTTTCCATTGGGCGATGTTTCCACCATAAAACACATCAGCCTTAACAATATCCTTTGCCGGATCGAGTGCTGCAGTTGCCTCCGTAACTTCCTTAATCAGATCAGTATAAATCGCTGCCTGATTATCGTATTTAGGGGTAAGCACATTTGATAAATAGGCTTGTCCGGCTTCGCTATACGGTACATTTCCGTAGGTATCTACCAACATCATAAATTGATACGCTTTCCAGATCCTCGCTTCGTTATATAAATTTGTTCTTGCGGCATTACCTTTAAGCTGGCTCAATATCTGAACAAGTAATTGAACAGGGCCTGAAGAACTCGTTGCGCCCGTATTTGTACCGGTGTATTCTGCATTCCATTTTTGCACCGTATAGGTTTGGTTTACCTGGTTAAAATTAAATGCTGAGGTGATACCTGAAAACGGATTTACAAATTGCTGCACAATGGTTGGTTCAGTTTCCAGAGTGGCTCCATGTGTTCCGAATTGTGCGCTTGTAAATAAAAATGATGCGTCGAGTTCTGTTGGATTATTTGGATTGATATTCAGTTTATCAAAGCCTTTATTGCAACCGGAAATTATCGAAACAACGGTGATGATGGCTATAATTCTAATTAAATTTTTCATGTTTTATATAGGATTAGAATTTTATATTGAGGTTAAATCCATAAGTACGTGTGGTAGGTAACGATGCCTGCTCATAGCCGGTGAGGTTATCACCGCTGGAGGCTATCGCTTCCGGATCAATGTTTGGGGTATATTTTTTAATGATCAGTACATTATGGCATACCGCAGAAAGCACCATACTTTTTACGTATTTTTTATTGATAAATCTGGATAAGTCATACCCTAAAGAAAGGTTTCTTAACTTCACAAAGCTCGAGCTGTAAATAAACGGATCTAAGATATTTGTTGAACGATAACTGGCATAAAAATCTTCTGCATTTACAGCGGTGGTATTAGGTAACCCATCGGTGGCATTTACCCCCGGAAAAACTACCCCACCAACCCGGCCGGGTAAAGACTCTTTTGATAAACCTTCTCTCAGTAAATTTAAACTGGTACTGGAAAGCAGTTTACCTCCCGCTTTATAATCGATATGGGCAATAAATGTAAAACCTTTGTAATTCAAGGTATTTAGCCATCCGCCGGTTGCTTTGGGCAGGCCGCTACCAAAATTAACCGGTGTAGCGCTTGCTATGGGTTTGCCTCCTGATAAGAGGATATTTCCTGCAGCATCCCGTTTGTAAGTTGCGCCCCTGATCTGGTTGAGCGGCAAACCGACTACATCTACAATAGAGCCAAAAAATTCAGGGCTGCCCACCACCAGCTGAGACTGGTTGTTCGCTAATGATAATACTTTTGAAGAATTGAAAGCAGAGTTAAAAGCCGTTTTCCAGGTAAATTTGTTGTTTTGTACCGGTATTAATTCCAGGTTAAATTCTAATCCCCTGTTTTCAAGCCCACCTAAGTTAACCAGCGTGGTGCTGTATCCGCTTGCCGCAGAAAGGCTGATCGGAACCGCCTGGTTCGTTGTCTTTTTATCATAGGCAGCTACATCCAGGTTTACCCTGTTGTTAAATAGGTGTAACTCGAGGCCTATTTCTTTTTCATTTACGCCAAAGGGTTTAATCTGGGTGTTAGGCGAGGCGGTACCGTTAATACTACCTAACGGCAGCCCGTTAAACGAATTTTGAGCAAGTGCAAATGTTAAGGCATTGTAGGGGCCAACACCCTGGGCACTTCCTGTTTCAGCTACTGCAACCCTCAACTTTCCAAAATTTAACCATTTTGCATTGGGAAGCAATTCCGAAAAAACGAAACTTCCGCTAATGGAAGGATAGAAATAATGATCGATATCTCTGGATAGTACCGAATACCAATCGGTACGGCCGGTAACATTTAAGTAGAATAAATCCTTGTATGAAAATTCTGCCGTACCATACAATGAATTAACGGTCTGCTTAGACAAATTATAGCTTGAATTTGCCGTAACACCGTTTCCAACGGTGTATAAACCCCTGATGTAAAAGTTGGTTACCGACTCGTTAAAGCTAGAAGTAATTAACGGAAAGTTATTACCACCCACTGTGGCATTAAATGAAAAGTCTTTCCACTTGTGTCCGCCACCCAGCAAGAAGTCGAAGTTATTCTGGCGTGTATTTGTTGTACTTATTCCATAGCTCCCGTTATACAATCCTGCAGGTGCAGCCGATACCGCCAGGGTACCCGTAGGTGTGTTTGATTCATAGGTGGTTTGCAAAAGATCGGTATTTGCCCTGCCCTGCAAATACAGCCAATCGAAAAACTGGTAGCGCACCACAGCCGTACCCAACAAATGATCTTTCGTTTGTCTCTGAAATTGGTTAGCCAAAATCCAGTATGGGTTGGTAATGGTAGCAAACCTCGAAGTAGGTGTTTCGTTTCCGTTGGCATCTATTGCGCCTGCTTTGAGTACATCAAAAGATATGGAGTTGGCCAACCTGTAAATTGATGTAGGAATTGAATTGCCCTGCACGCCTACAAGTGGCGGATTGTTATTAAACTGGTGATCGTAGTTCACGTAAAACTGTGCAGATAATTTATCGGTAAGTTTATAATTGATGCCTACGTTAAAAATCTTTTTGTGGAAATCATTGTTTGGCACAATTCCCTGGGCATCCTGATTAGAAAGGGAAACCCGGAAACTTCCTTTATCATTACCACCGGAAATGGCAACGGTATTGCTCCATGATGGCGCAAGCCTAAAAAAGGCCTTTATCCGGTCTTTAACTGGTGCATACGGACGCTGAACGCCATCGAACTGATAGGTAGGAACATTATCAAATGGCACACCAAAGCTCCAGGCACCAGAACTTTGCGCAGTACCCTGTGATGATGGACGAATGTTGTTCTCTCCCTGCCCGTATTCATATTGGAAATCTGTAAAATCCAGTGCCTGGTTTACCGTAAAATTAGAATTGAACTCGATTCCGATCCCGGTATTTTTAGATCCTGCTTTTGTGGTGATAATGATCGCTCCGTTAACCGCACGCGAACCGTATAAGGCCGCAGCAGTAGATCCTTTCAGCACAGTCATCGATTCGATATCATCCTGATTGATGCCTTGCAGGTTATCTCCCTGATCTACATTTTGTGTGTAACCATTACTGCTGCTGGCCCCCTGCGACATTGGCAAGCCATTGATTACGATGAGCGGCGAATTATCTGCAGTAAAGGAAGATTGTCCACGCAAACGGATCTTGGTGCTTCCGCCCGGTCCGGCGGCGGGTGGCGATACGTCCAATCCGGCCACCCGGCCTTCAAGCGCATTGGCCAGGTTAGTTGTACGGTTGGTTTGTAATGCCTGTACATCAGCTTTCTGGGCAGAATAACCTAAGCTTTTGGCTTCCCGTTTGATGCCGAGTGCGGTTACCACAACCTCATTCAAGGCATTTGTAATCGCTACCATAGATACATTTATTACAGTTTTTGCATTTACCGATATTTCTACGGGCTTATAACCAACAGATGTGAACACCAATACCGCATTGTTATTGGCCACATTTATGGCATAGCCGCCGGATGAATTGGTTACAACAGCGTTCCTTGTTCCCTTTTCAGCCACGCTTACGCCGGGTAAAGCCACACCCTGTTCATCGGTAACTTTACCTGTGATTCCTATAAAGGCAATTTTTAACTTTTTACCTGTTACCGTTTTACTAAAAACTGCAGTGCCTGGCCCACCGGCAGATGCAAATATGGGCTCGAACAACAGGAATAACATAAATACCGTGCAGGTAAATACCAGTGGAAGTAATTTTTTTTTCATCGTTATAGTTTGGTTAGAGTTGGTTTTTTAATAAACCGCTTAAATCTCCGCTGAATACGCACTGTAATCAGTTCAAAACATAAGCAGTGTGAGCAGCAAGGTGCCGCGGTTGGGATTTTAAGTAAGTTTATCTCATATCAGAATATTGGTTAGTCGGTTTTATCGCTGTTCTAACCGTATAAGGCTAACGTGCCTGGTCAAATACCTGATTTAAAGGAAACAGGCAAGAATAGAGGCATTGCTTTGCTTTATATTTGGTTTGAAACAGTTATGTTACTGAGGCAAATAAAGACAACTTAAATGAAAAGCAATTTCAGTATTACAGCAAAAAATTGTAACATATTAACATAGATCGGTTTTTCTGAATTTTGTAGCGCCTCATCAAAACCAAATAAAAACAATTGTAAATCAATAACTTGCACTAAAAAGACAATATAAAATCAATTCATTGAGACAATAGTAAAACCCGGCGTTGTTAATATAACCAACTAACAATAGCAAATAGATATGCATTTATATCATACATATTTTTTAATTTCATGTTATTACCTGAACCCGATGATTATTTAATGAAAACGGTTTTATAAACACCTTTGTTCAGACCAATTCGTCATGCTGTACCTAAGGTTCGGAATCAGCATCTTATTGGCAGGAAAGCCCCTGAAATAAATCCGACAGCTACCGGATCAGGGTGACGACCGCTTTAGATCAGAAAGCTGATTTAAGCGGCCAAAAGGTCATATTAATCATCGAACTCAGGTTTATAATTAACCAAACATAAACATGAAGGCTACTTTAAAAAAGACTACTCCAAGCCCGGAGCATTCTTTTAATATTCACAAGGATATCGGACATGCGATATTAAGCGCCTGGCATTATCATCCCGAGTGCGAATTATTAGTGGTTAAAAGAAGCTATGGCACCTGCCTGATTGGCGACTACGTTGGTCCTTTTAAAAATGGCGACGTATTTTTATTTGGCTCAAACCTGCCACATACTTTCCGATGCGAACAGGAATACATGCAAAACGATACCGAAAAAGTGGGAGAAACCATCGTGGTTCTTTTTCAAAACAATACCTGGGGCGATAAATTTTTGAATCTTCCTGAAATCAGTCCGATTGTTAAACTGTTAAATACCAGCAAGCTGGGTTTGCGTTTAAAAGGGGTAACTAAACGAAAAGTTGGTAAAATAGCGGAAGAAATGCTTAACGAATCGCCAGCCCGTAAATTAATCAGTTTGTTATCTGCTTTAGAAATCATAGCGGCTACGAAAGAATATGAAATGATATCGTCAAACGGATTTAACCTGGAAGTAAACAGCATCGACCAGAGCCGCATTAATACCATTTTCGAATATACTTTTAATAACTACCACCAAAAAGTAGCATTAGAAGAGGTAGCTGCCCTGATTAATATGGGAAAACACTCTTTTTGCAGGTACTTTAAATCCAAGACCAAAAAAACATATATCCAGTTTTTAATGGAAGTGAGAATTGGAAATGCCTGCAGACTGCTGGTAGAAGAGGAATTTAACATGACCGAGGTTGGCTATGCCTGCGGTTACAACAATATCTCCCACTTTTATCATCAGTTTAAAGCACTAACGAAAAAAAATCCGATGGATTACCGGTCAAATTATCTTAAAACGGAAAAGAAATTTACCGATTAGCCGTTTATGTTTGCCACGGAAGCACGAAAAACACGGAAAAACCTTAATTTTCCTCCGTGACATCTATGTCTCCGTGGCTAATTGATTTTTGCACTTAGTTTAAAGGCAACTCTCCTGTACTTAAGCTTACGCCCGTTTGGAAACGAGCGTTGAATAATAATGTGTTTTAAACACAAATGGTAAAATCGTTAACTACTTCCGCACTCGTTAAAACGAGTGCATGCCTAAGCATTATGTTTGCCACGGAAGCACGAAAAACACGGAAAAACCTTAATTTTCCTCCGTGACATCTGTGCCTCCGTGGCTAATTAATTTTTGCACCTATTTTAAAAGCAACTCTCCTGTACTAAAGCTCACGCCCGTTTGGAAACGAGCGTTGAATAATAATGTGTTTTAAACACAAAATGATAAAATCATTAACTGCTTCTGCATTCGTTAAAAACGGATGCGAGCGTTTAATTGATGCACGCCTACACATATCCTCTTTTCCAATACGCAATGAAGAATTAAGCCCCAAAACTCACGTTAATTAATAACGATCAGATTCACCCCAATCAACTCACGCCAACCCGTAACTTTACTATCGCAGCATTTTATTGTATTATATTAACATTATGCTGCAAATGTGTTTTAAAAGCACTTATTTGCTTTAGTATTTACCGCCTGGATGCGTAAATTAGTTCAAATCTAATTTACTATCCAACAACTAAACCGAATAAATTATTATGAGAATCTATAATACCTCGAGCGGGATTATCATCAACCACCATAACCAATATTTCTTAAGCAAAGAAAACAACTGGGACACATTTGTGAACAGGAGCAATCTCTTTACCGCAATAAGTAGCGAGTTGCAATACCTTGAGCCTGACGAAGATTTACAAGCACTCACACATACTGCTATTTTAACCCCCATCGGTAACCAGGAAGTATGGGCATCTGGCGTAACTTATTTCCGTAGCCGGGAAGCCAGAATAGAAGAATCAAAAGATGCAAAGGGCGGCGATTTTTATGCCAGGGTATATGATGCAGACCGGCCCGAACTTTTTTTTAAATCACCAGCTTACCGAACGGTGGGCTCAGGAGAAAACATACGCATCAGGGCAGATTCTAAATGGAATGTGCCTGAACCGGAACTGACGTTGTTTATTTGCTCAGCAGGCACTATAGAAGGTTATACCATCGGTAATGATGTATCGTCAAGAGATATTGAGGGCGAAAATCCGCTTTATATACCACAGGCAAAATCATACAATGGCGCTGCCGCCTTAGGTCCCTGCCTTTTGGTGGCAGAGAAACCCATAGATCCGGATACCCATATCAGCATCGAAATCACCAGAGCTGCTGCTGTTATTTTTGAGGAAGAAATCTCCATTAACCAGATGAAACGTAAGCATACCGAATTGGTAGATTACCTGTTTCGGGAACTGGATTTCCCTCATGGAACGTATTTGATGACCGGTACAGGCATTATCCCCGCCGATGATTTCACTTTACAAAGCGGAGATACCGTAAAAATAACCATTGCGGAGATTGGTTCGCTGATCAATGTGGTTGCCTGATTAAATACGGGCAAACAAACAGCGGGTTGCCAGCAATTGCCAGCGCACATGAAACGATAAGTTTAATACTTGTCTGACCGCCAAAATCTAAATAAGAAGATAAAATAACGCACATAGTATATTCTGGATATGAAACCATATAGAAGTTCAACCTGGTTTGGAAAAAAAGATAAAATGGGCCTCATCTACCGCAGCTGGATGAAAAACCAGGGCATGCCCGAAGACATGTTTGACGGCAGGCCGGTAATAGGGATCTGTAACACCTGGTCTGAACTGACGCCCTGCAATGCCCACCTGCGCGATATTGCGGACAGTGTTCGTCGCGGGGTATTGGAGGCGGGAGGCTTCCCGTTAGAATTCCCCATCATGTCATTAGGTGAAACGCTTTTAAAACCCACTGCCATGTTGTTCCGTAACCTCGCCAGTATGGATGCCGAAGAATCCATCAGAGGCAACCCTATTGACGGTGTGGTATTATTAACGGGCTGCGACAAAACCACCCCTTCTACCCTAATGGGTGCAGCGAGTGTAGATTTACCGACCATTGTAGTGCCAGGCGGGCCGATGCTGAACGGAAAATACCATGGCCAGGACATTGGCTCCGGAACCAGTGTATGGAAGCTGACAGAGGAACTAAAAAGAGGCGAAATTACTTATGATGAATATGCAGAAGTAGAAAGCTGCATGTCGCGCAGCCCGGGCCATTGTATGACGATGGGAACCGCTTCCACTATGGCCTGCATGGTAGAAGCCCTGGGTATGAGCCTCTCTGGCGGCGCCTCTATCCCTGCAGTTGATTCCCGGCGCAAACGGCTTGCCCAGCTATCAGGCAGGAGAATAGTTGAAATGGTTAAAGAAGACTTGAAAATTTCTAAAATACTCACACGCGACGCTTTTGAAAACGCCATTAAGGTAAATGCTGCCGTAGGCGGTTCCTCCAACTTTATTATCCACCTCACTGCTATTGCCGGGCGTATGGGCGTAGCACTCAATTTAGATGATTTTGATGATATTGGCAGCAAAATGCCCCTTCTGGTTAATCTGATGCCATCAGGAAAATTTTTGATGGAGGATTTTTACTATGCCGGTGGTATACCTGCCGTTTTAAAACAGATGCAATCGGTGTTAAAAATGGATACCCTGACGGTAAGTGGGAAAACGCACGTAGAAAATATTGGTAACGGAGGCATCAATTACAATAAGGAAGTGATTTATGAATTTGAGCAGCCCATTATTCCCGAAGCCGGAATTACCGTATTAAAAGGTAATTTAGCCATCAATGGAGCCGTGATCAAGCCATCGGCAGCAACGCCAGCTCTAATGCAGCACCGGGGCCGGGCTGTTGTATTTAAAGATATTGAGGATTATCATGCCAGAATTGATGACCCTGACCTGGATATCGACGAAACCTGTGTAATGGTTTTACAAACGGTTGGTCCGGTTGGCTATCCGGGTATGCCCGAAGTGGGCAACATGACCTTACCCAAAAAATTGCTCGACAGGGGCATAACCGATATGGTCAGGATCTCTGACGGCAGGATGAGTGGCACCGCTTATGGTACAGTTGTACTGCACGTATCGCCAGAGTCGGCCATTGGCGGCAATTTAGCCTTGGTAGAAAACGGTGACATGATAGAACTGGATGTAGCCAACAAACGGATCCATCTTGAAGTGAGTGACGAAGAATTGGCCATCAGGCGAAGTAATTGGGTACAGCCTCCCCCCCTTGCCACACGTGGTTATGCCAACTTATACATTAAACATGTACAACAGGCCGATAAAGGTGCTGATCTGGATTTTTTGGTAGGCGGGTCAGGATCAACCGTAACCAGAGACTCCCATTAAAGCAACATGGACGTACTGATTCTTTTGGGCTGTATCTTAATGCTGGTACTGTTAATTGCCTGGGCAAAGGTGAATACTTTCCTGGCCTTTTTAATCGTATCGGTAACGGCCGCTTTACTATTGGGTATGCCCGCCACGCAGATTCCGCAAACGGTTAATAAAGGATTGGGCGATACCTTAGGGTCATTGTCCGTCATCATCGTTTTGGGCGCTATGCTTGGCAAACTCGTGGCCTTTAGTGGTGCCGCGCAAAAAATAGCCACGGTATTAAAAAACACCTTCGGCTGTAGATACATCACCTGGGCCATGTCGTTAACCGGTTTTATAGTGGGCATCCCCTTATTTTATAATGTTGGCTTTGTATTGCTCATACCCATTATTTTTTCAGTAGCCTACAATTATAGGTTACCGCTGGTATACGTGGGTTTACCCATGCTGGCCTCGCTATCGGTAATGCATGGTTTTTTGCCGCCGCATCCATCGCCCATGGCTTTGGTAAGCCAGTTTCATGCAGATTTGGTGAAGACCTTTATTTATGGTTTAATCGTGGCCATACCGGCTATCATTATTGCAGGTCCTGTTTTCGCAAAAGCATTAATCAAAATGCAATCTAAGCCAACAGTTACGTTAAAGGCCGATGACTTACCCGATCATGAATTGCCTGGGATTACAAACAGTATAATTTCTGCATTGTTACCGGTATTGATCATTTTAGGCACCATCCTGATCGCCAGGCTATGTAGTGACCATATCGCTGTGGTAAATGTTGCCAGGTTTATCGGCGATCCGACCATTGCCATGATATTAACCATTTGTATTGCCACTTACACCCTCGGGATGAGGTTAGGCAAAAAGCTAACCGACATTATGACCATTTATGTTGAGGCTGCAAAAGATATCGCCATGATCCTCTTCATCATCGGAAGCGCAGGTATTTTAAAACAGGTATTTGTAGAAACCGGTGTAAGCAACAGCCTTGCAGTCATTTTGCAAGGGTTAACGCTTCCGCCTTTGTTATTGGCCTGGTTAATCACCGCAGTGCTAAGACTTTGCCTGGGTTCGGCAACCGTTGCCGGCCTCACGGCTGCCGGCATTGTTTATCCGCTTATTGGGCCTCATGGTGCCGACCCCAATTTAATGGTACTCGCTGTTGGTTCTGGGAGCCTGTTTTGCTCTCACGTAAACGACTCCTCTTTTTGGCTGTTCAAAGAGTATTTGGGATTATCTATCAAACAAACATTTTTATCCTGGTCGCTGATGGAAACGCTGGTTTCTGTGATCGGGATTATTGGGATATTGGTATTGGATCAGGTGAAGTGAAATTGTGGGATTGGAGGAGTTTTATACATTTTGATTGAGTTATTTTGGATATGGTTGTAATTTTATAGCTTAGGCCTTTATAGGGTTGTTATTTGTAACCAGCTGTAGAAGATTGCATGAATAACCATTTTTTGTCTGTATGGAACATATTAGAAAACAATTTGAAGAAATCTATCCATTGAGTGATCAGGACTGGCAATCCTTTTATGCCAAATTAACAAAACAGGAATTTTCGAAAGGTAGTCTAATATTAAAAGAAGGGCAACAGGAAAATTATCTTTCGTTTATTGAACGGGGCATGATTCGTTTTTACATCCCAGGAATTGATAATGACTTGACCTTTGGTTTCAGTTTTGAAGGCGAGTTTACAAGTGGATATGATTCCTTTCTAACGAGAACGGATTCTCTATATGCAATTGAAGCGCTAACAAATACAACACTATGGCGCATTACCTATAATGATTTGCAGACCATTTATAAAACCACCAGCATGGGCAATGTAATTGGTAGATTTTTCAGTGAGCGATTATTTTTATTAAAATTTAAACGGGAATTATCGTTGCTACGTGATACTGCAGAACAGCGATATATGAAACTGTTCGAAGAGCGGCCGAACCTAATCCAATATATACCACTAAAATATATTTGTTCTTACATCGGAATTACTCCACAGGCATTGAGCAGGATACGAAAGCGTATTTCTTAACATAGGTTCATTGTTTCGTTTTTGTTCTACTTGCATCTTTGTAGAAAAAAAGAAAAAAATGAAACCATTACTTGTTCTTCTTATCGTATTTATTATATCAATTATTATTACAAAAATTGCTTTTGGGAATTATAACTTCGCTTTATCAGGAAGAATTTCCTTATCAGCAATGCTGGTATTTACAGCAGTTGGTCATTTCGCATTCAATAAGGGGATGACTTTAATGGTACCTGATTTCATACCTTTTAAAGCTGCTCTTGTTTATCTGACAGGAATTATTGAAATCCTGTTTGCTATTGCACTTTTCTTTCCAGCCTATCGGATACCAGCTGGTTGGTTGATTATTGTTTTTTTGTTATTGCTGCTCCCCTTCAATATCTATGCCTCTATAAAGCATATCGATTATCAGAAAGCAACCTTCGATGGCAATGGAATAGGGTATCTTTGGTTTAGGATACCGTTACAAATCGTATTTATTTTATGGACTTATTTTTCCACTATAAAACATTGAGTCAAACACTGGCAATGCTTGGTCTTTATTTTGGTCTGTGATTAATCATACTAATATTTTTAAGTTACCGGTTTAAAAGTGCTTTTCTTATGCTGTTTCAGCAAATACCTTTTTCTATCCTGTTCAGAGAAGATTGCATAATAGCAAGGTAGGAAACCGCTTTAGCCAGGTAATATAATTCACGCATCAATTATCATAAAAACCTTCAAAACCAACAACTTTAAGTCCCTTATTTTTATATAATTCCGCTGGGGTTGGCTTAGTCTTTCTTCGCCCGAACGCAGTTCCTGGTCTTTTCCGCATCGAACCAACACGCATAACATGTTGATATTTTGAATTATATAATGTACAATTTTAATCACCATCCTTTACCCGCTCCCTGATCAGCCAGGTAGCCTCGAACAATTTAACCAACTGCTCGTAAACAGTAATGACTTCAAATTTAGACAGCCTTTCCTCCATAAAGGAGGGGTTAAGCGCATCATGAAGCCACGTGTGTAGGATTTTTTTGTACCCATCCAAGTGATAAATCCTGAACATTTTCTTGAGTACAGATGAAGGCTTTACGATCTCCCGAATGCTCAGGTTTTCTGGATAGTTCCGCAGTTTCTTCCCTTCCTTTTTGATGTAACATTTTGCGGATTCCCTCTCCGTTTTGTCGTCGAAGTCAAGCCTGCCAGGCTTGCGGCCTTTTAAGAGCCAGGCGGCTTCGATCAGCTTGATGATCAGTTCGTAATGGTAAACAAGTAAGGCTGGGCTACACTTTTTTGGTTCTTCAGATTCAAACGCGGCATCGTTTCGCCAGCGTTTCAGCATCTTTAAATGATCGGGCAACCATGCGTGGCTGAAAAACTCATGTATTACTTTTATCGGATCCGCTGTTTCATCATGGTTAAGATAAACGATCCGGTTATCTGTTGTGTTTTTTGCCTGCTTCTTCATCGCCTTAAATATTGGTCTGTAAACTTTTTTCGATCTGTACATGATCGGTGTTTTTTAAGGCTGCATCATCTGATGCCGATTTAGCGAGCAGTGCTATTTTTTCGCTGCACATCTCCTTGGCCAGCAAAATAAAAGAAGCCGCCCTGTGATAAAGATGTTCCGCATCGTGCCTCAAGACCGTAAAATCATCTTTATAACGTGAACCAGAATAACTTTTTGCCATGATATCAAACAATCGTTCATCTTCGGGAGTAGAAAGGAAAAGTTGAAAGGGCTTTTCAGAAAAGCAAGTACACAAACGGAGCAGGCGGTAAAGGTTATGGAACTCCGACCGGTAAGCAATATGAACCCTCAACAGGCAGATACAAGTTTGTTCTACAGCCTGATGTAGCATAAAGGCACAAATCCCGAACTGTTCCTTCTCCAAACACTCAGATGCGCACATCAGAAACCCATCAGCCAGCGGTATGCGATGTTCGTAATGTCTTGTTGCCTTGATTGCATCTTTGATTGGAATAAATGGAGGTACTGGATCTTTATTTAATAATCCATCCTTACTATAAAGCAGTTTTCCATAGTGAAGCACGCCAATAAAAAAGCGGCTGTTTTGCTGTACCGCTTCCATAACCGATTGCCTGCTATGCCCAATCACAGTTATCGTTCCATACTGATAAAAAGCATTGGCAAAATCCTGCATTTCGTAATCTATTCGGGTTGCCGTTTCGGTAATTGCCAACAGGCAATAATCACATTTAAAATGATTTTGATTATCGTTAAAACAGCCTTGTAAGTGATAGTTATAACTATTCTGCGAAAAACTGAAGATCTGTAACGGGTCGAACTTCTGAGCGAGCCGATGGATAAAAGCCCTGAAATGGACAGCCTGTTCGGCTTCTGGTGATAATTTTGGTTCCATATTGATCTCATTTAAGTTTCTTTCAAATGAGTCTTGGAAGTGGACGGCACAAAATAAGGCGTGGAACCCACTTACCGTAACTGAGGTCGTAGGAGACCGGAACACGAATAAGCAGGCCCACGCCTTTGACGTGAGCACTTTTTCACCTATTCCTCGTGTTCTTTTGAAATTTCCTACGTTTCAGTTACGAGACTCTAAGTGCGAAATGCTTCAATATTTTTAAAAAGAAGTTATCGCAAATTTAGCTTTTTATAGCTTTAAATTTATTAATCAAATATAAAAAGAAGCAGTGGTATATCCAAATATACCACAAGTATTTTTGATAAATCTGATATTCAACAATGGAATCAGATAATTTAGATGACTTGAAAACTAAGCTTGGTGATCGTATAAGATCATTAAGAGAAGAAAAAGGTGTAAGTATCAGGAAGTTTGCTTTGCTAGCTGGTATTGAACATCCCCAACTGATTAATATTGAAAAAGGCAGAATAGATTTGAAACTAAGTACACTATACAAGATCAGTAAAGCTTTGGATATTGAATTATTTAAACTATTTAAATTTTCTTCAAAATAAGGCTGCAATTAAAATGGCATTAAGAAAAACGGTCATAATTTATCTAAAACAAGTTTATTTTTCTCTTTGATTTTTTATAATTTTATTTTAAAGGTTTCTATTTGGTTTGTGAAGTATCTAAAAGACGAAGATTTTATAAAAAAATTTGGCCAAAAGCTTAAGCAGGTGCGAGAGAGCAAAGGCCTTTCTCAAGAACAGCTATCATTACTAACTGAAGTATCGCAAAGCCAGATTGCTAGAACGGAACTCGGACAGGTTAATACGAGTATTAGCCATGTTTCTACTTATGCTAAGTTTTTGAAAGTAGATCCAAGGGAATTATTTGATTTTTCAACTATTTAAGAATAACCCTAAGTTTACTTTACCATTTATACTAATTTAATGTCTTCCAAAGGCGCATAAAACTCTAATTAAAAAACTAATGCTTTCAAAAACAAGTAAACTAACCATTGCGATACTGCTGGCATTTTCATTTGTACAGAATGCTTGTGCGCAACCCAAGGTGACACAAACACTAAATCTAGATTTCGAACAGCACCGAAACGGCTTCCCTTCACAATGGACAACATTTGGAGATGCAGCATACAAATTTTACGTAGACTCAGTGCACAAGAAAAGCAGAAAATTTTCTGCTGTTGTAGAGCGTACTGGTAGCAAAAAGAGTTTTGGAGCGCTGTCGATAACCCTTCCCGCCAACTATGAAGGCAAATCTATTCGCTTATCTGGTTTCATAAAAACAGAGAACGTAAGTGAAGGATATGCTGGTTTATGGATTCGTATAGATCCACAGATCGGTTTTGATAATATGTCTAACAGAGGTGTTACAGGAACTACCGACTGGGCTCCTTTTGAAATAAATCTTCCACTTAACCCAAAAGAAACCAAACAAATAGTTCTCGGTGGCTTATTGGTAGGCAAAGGAAAAATGTGGCTGGACGATCTAAAGATAACAATCGATGGAATGGACTTAGGCGATCCAAAAATAAAGACCTTCCAGAAAGAAATATTTGCTGCCCAAGCTGATAAAGCTTTTGATGATGGTTCGAAAGTTACTTTTCCTCCACTAAATCAAGATTTAATCCATAACCTTGAGCTTTTGGGAAAAGTTTGGGGATTTACAAAGTATCATCATCCAGAAATTGCAAAAGGCAAATATAACTGGGACTATGAACTTTTTAGGTTCCTGCCAGATTACATAAAAGTACAAAACAAACAACAACGGGATAACCTTCTTACCAACTGGATCAAAAATTATGGTGTGCTGCCGGTGTGTAAAACCTGCAAAGCCGCCCCGGGCAATGCTGTATTAAAACCCGATTTATCCTGGATCAGTAACACAGGCTTATCAGCCAACTTAAAAAATCAACTTAATGATCTTTACAATAATAGAAACCAAGGCAAGAACTACTATATCTCACTTGAACCTGGTGTAGGAAATCCGAACTTCTCCAATGAAAATCCTTATTCAGCATTGACCAATCCAGATGCCGGCTTTAGGTTGTTATCGCTCTATCGTTACTGGAACATGATCAATTATTTTTTTCCATACAGGCATATTACCGATAAAAAATGGGATACAGTACTGAAGGAGTATATCCCAAAGTTCCTGAATGCCGATGACAAACTCTCATATGAACTTGTAGCCGTACAGCTGATTGGAGAAGTTAACGATACCCACGCAAACTTATGGGGAGGACGGGAAAAAAGTACTGCGCTAAGAGGAACGAAATTTGCAGCCTTTAAAGCAGAATTTGTGGAGAACCAACTGGTGGTTGTCGATTACTTTAATCCAGAATTTTCAGAATTGTCTAAAGTGAAAATCGGTGATGTAATCACACATGTTAATGGTAAGACAATTAATTCGTTGATCGATAGTTTAAAACCTTATTATCCAGCCTCTAATGGCGCGGCCAGGCTTAGAGATATGTCTATCGACCTTCTACGTAGCCCAAACAATACGATTTCCTTAAATTACCTCTCTGACGGTCAGAAACGACAAGTTAACGCGCCAACTTATGAGCGGAAGAATTTACGCATGTACCATTGGTACAAGGTAGATAGCAGCCAAAAATGTTATAAGTTATTACCGGGAAATATTGGCTATATTACGCTTGCCAATATTAAACAAGAAGACATTCCGGAAATAAAAAAGACTCTTAAAGAAACGAAAGGTATTATCATCGACATCCGTAATTATCCCAATACATTTGTTCCATTTTCCCTTGGTTCTTATTTCTTAACTGAGCCGACTTCATTTGCAAAGTTCTCAACAGGAAATCCAGACAATCCTGGAGAATTTGTTTTTCTGGAAGGGGATAAAATTCCCGGCGACAATAACAAATATAAGGGGAAGCTGGTTATACTTGTCAATGAGAATTCGCAAAGTCAGGCAGAATATACGGCAATGGCGTTCCGTGCGGTAAAAAATACCACTATAGTTGGAAGTACGACGGCTGGCGCCGATGGCAATGTTTCGACTATCTTTTTACCTGGTGGACTTAGAACCATGATCTCCGGCATTGGCATTTACTATCCAAATGGAAAGGAAACACAACGCGTAGGTATCGTTCCTGATATTGTAGTAAGGCCAACTATAAAAGGTATAAAAAATGGAAAAGACGAAGTGCTGGAACGAGCAATTAAAGTGATCACCCAATAGATCGTCATTGTGGTTGCTTTTTAAACGCTAATAAAAGCGAGTGATAGACTCTTTTCTATTTGGTAAGGAGCAAGGTTTGCACAAAAGATTATCGAACTTATTTTGTTATTTATTCTGATGATGATCCAGCCAAAGAAAACAAGTCATTTAGTTATATGGATGATTGGAAATACTGATATTCTGTATAGTGTGACAATAACGATATTAAATAATATAGATACAAAATGAGCTTATCTTATAGAAAGGGAAAATGGATTGGAGATTCAATAGCATCTGGTGGGAACAGTTAGAACAGGAAACAATATTTAGAAAGAATTTTAAAGAACCTCATACATGGATTGCGGATAATAATCTTTCTAATTCTGAATACGCAATTATCTGGCATTTAAAAGAAAAACTAAGCTCATTTGGAAACCTTACTGAATCTGATAAGTTATTGTACCTTGAATTGAACTTGGCTAATATCAAAAACTTTATTGGAATTGAAAAATTTAGCAACTTAAAAAGACTTGAGCTGCATTATTGTACCAAACTGGCAAGCGATACCGGCTTGATGGCCTTAAAAGACTCCTTAGAATTTTTACATATTAACCGAAGTAAGAAGTTTGTACCTACCGAAGAACTTCTTTCCCTCAAAAAAATTAAAGTTTTGTGCTTAAATGAATGCGGAGACATCGATAATCTCAACTTTTTAAGCAACTTTCCAGAGCTTATTGATTTCCGTTTCGTTAACACCAATATTTTAGATGGAAATCTTCAGCCAATCCTTGACCATCCTACGATAAGATCTGCAGGCTTTTTAAACAAGCGACACTACAACTATAAAAATGAAGAAATCGACTCATTATTAGAGGATAAATTTGCAGACGACAATAAAATCTACGTCTATAAGGGTGAATATTGGACATTTAGATATGATTATGGGTAGTGGAAGCAAAACCTGAATGATCTTTGAACACTTGCTCCTTGATAAATTAACACTATCAATTAATAATTTCTCCTTTATTATTGGCTAACTTCTCACGCCATTGCTGTATTTGTTCAGGCGTTTGTTTTAACCACTCTGTCACCTCCCCGGTAATTTTTAACGGTGCCTGGGTACGGTAAAAAC
Source organism: Pedobacter sp. BG31 (assembly GCF_042464845.1). Classification (NCBI taxonomy): domain Bacteria; kingdom Pseudomonadati; phylum Bacteroidota; class Sphingobacteriia; order Sphingobacteriales; family Sphingobacteriaceae; genus Pedobacter; species Pedobacter sp. BG31. The sequence goes on along the minus strand of NZ_JBHNZK010000006.1, from coordinate 136,576 downwards.
GCGTTAAATTACCAGGAAACTTTTTGTTGGTCACCCCTCTGTCCGTTAGCGTTAAGCATAGCGTCTCCACGGATATTAAGGACCTTATAAACGCTAATAAAAGCGAGTGATAGACTCTTTTCTATTGCTAATCCGTAGAGCCCTATGGAACTTTAAGACAAGGTAGGGGCTTGCCATTATGACTAACTTGTTAAAGGCAATAAATCAATTCACATTCTTTGAACCATACTGCTTAAACGAATATTGATAGGAACCTACCACAAAAGGCAGTATTTTTGGATAAGCTTAAAGCTAGACAGAAAAATAAAAATGCTGTTAAGATTTGCTGATATTAAAATTGCAGGTGATAGCTTTGTGGGAAATAAGGCGTGAGATATGAAATCTAGAAAAACCATTTATTTTTTTGTTATTGCATATGTACTATGTTTTCTGCAATGTTACCTTAGTATGCACGCCTATGCAAAAGAGCTATCCGCAATATGCCTAAATTGTATTTTTTATACGGAAATATTGATGACTAGTTTATTAATTATATTTATATTTCCTGTAGCGTGGTTACTCAACATGTTTAAGTTTAGCATCAAAATAAGATATATCATCGGTTCGATATCTTTTTTTATGCTATCTTATTTGGTCAATATCAGCATCTTCGACTCCAGGGTAGCTTCATGGAGTTCATATTCACACAAAGATGTTATAATCAGTGTTTTTTTCCTTGCTTATCCTTATTTATCGGTTTCTGTACTATTATTTTGGTTAGCCACCAAAAAGTTAAACTTACTCAGTTATATGCCAAATAGCCCTGCTTAATTATTTTTTAAAAATGCCCCTCTGTCCGTTAGCGTTAAGCGCATCGTCTCTACGGATATTAAGGAACTTATAAACGCTGATAAAAGCGAGTCATAGATTCTTTTCTATTAGCTAATCCGTAGAACCCTGCGGAACTCTACGGGATAGGTATTATTACAAACTAGAACTACGGTTAAAGCTTGACGGAAAAATCCACCAGATAGAATGTAATTATAACACAGCATTTTTTGCGATGCTGTTCTACAATCCGAGAAGATATGCGCTGTTAAATTCAGTTATCGATAGTGAACTTCTTAGTTTTTTCCAAAAAGCCATTTTCAACTATTGGTATTGAAACATTATGATGGTGATTTTAAAGACTTTGTTGATCGGTTAAGGATGGGATATAGTTTTATTGATAACTGAAGATCACGAAAAAGATAAAACTCGAAATCATTTGCTCATACTCATAGGATTTAGGGGTATGGTTATTGTAGAAATAATTCTATATTTTTGTGTTAACACTCAATATCATATCCATGCACATAGAAACACGTAAATTACATTTGATAGAAGAAATGCTCAAAGTAAAGAGTGAAGCTACTTTATCTGCTTTGGAGAAACTATTAAAGAGTACCAGTAATAAAACAGTTAAGAAAACACCAAGCTTAAAAGATTTTTCTGGAATCTGGTCTAAGGACGAGGCGGAAGAAATGGAACGTATAATTTCAGAATCTTGTGAAACCATCCACCCAGATGACTGGAAGTAATCTATTAGATACCAATATCGTTATTGAGTTATTTAAAGGCAATTCTACAATTACAGAGTTTCTTGAAACCTTAGAGGAGGAAATAAACATTCCTTTTGCTGTATTGGGAGAATTATATCTGGGTTCTTACAGATCAGCTAACCCAAAAAAGCACATTAAACAGATCAACTCTTTTCTAGAGAGGTGTAATGTACTTATTGCTGATGATGAAACAGCAAATCACTATGCCTTAATCAAAACTGCCTTGTTACAAAAAGGTAAGCCAATACCGGAGAATGACATGTGGATAGCCGCAGTATCAAAGCAATTTGACCTAAAGTTACACACCAAGGACAAGCACTTTAAGGAAATTGACAACCTGAATTTGCAGAGCTGGTAAAGTATTAATTTATTATTTATTCCCCAAGCTCGGTGCGGCCTGCGAAACCCCTGCGCACTTAAGCCTGCCCGCTGTTCTCGCTCTTGGCATTTACGGAGTGGTAATCGTCGGTTTCCTGACAGTTCGGTTGTGCTTCTGCGATCCCTGGTGTCTGCCCTCGCTTTGCATAGCTAAAAATAAGGCATGCACACTCAAAACCTAAGCTGCGGGCGTGCATAAACAATTTTCTATACCACTGCAAACATTTCTCTTAATGGTGCCATATCGCTGGCAACTTTTTCATCCACCATTTTTGCATAAAGTTGGGTGGTGCGTATATTGGTATGTCCCATCATTTTAGACACGCTTTCGATAGGTACACCGTTCAAAAGAGTAACTGTAGTGGCGAAAGTACGTTTAGCGATCCGGTTGCCCAATGTTTTGACGATGCCCGACAGGGCGGCAATCTCCACCAATAAACTCATGGTCTATATTTCGGATGTTGAGGTCACCTGTTTGATATTTGAATGAGAGATATTCTTTAACGTGCTTTTCAAGAACTTTAGACCGTTTCAAAGTGCCTTCCGCGTAATCTTCCTTTTCTACAAGTGCGGCCATGTTTGTATTATTGATTTTAATGGCCTCCATAATGGTGTGCATTTTTTCTGCCTTGCCCAGATACTTGCATTTAACGCCTTCAGCCGATATCTCTACATCTTCTACGCATAAAGCAGTATGGGCAGCAGTAACGCCCGCTTTCATTTTGTAGAGATAGGAATTTAAGGTTTTGGCATCTTCTTTTGTGCCTATCATGTGACCCGCTTTGGTGTTCCACAATTCCGGTTCGCATTTTCTGCTGGCGGACATTTCCACAGGTTTTCCGTCACGGTAATTCTTATATAAACAGGAACAGCACCTTTAAGATAGTTTTTTGGTTTCTTCAGGTAGAAGAGCAGACTGAAATTAGTTTTCATAATCGACTGATTTAAAGTTAACAAAGTTAGCCTTGCAATCTAATCGTATCAAGTCATTCAATGATTGAAATTTCTGTAAGTCAGAAGCTTACATCGTTTTCAGGGAGTATACTACTCTGTAAAACTACTCACCGAATCACTCACTTTTTTTATGCGATTTATGCATATTTTGATGTTTTCGATAAAACAAAAAAAGCTTGCAATCATTTGATTTGCAAGCTTTTACGTAGTTTTTATACTATCTTCTGTGATCCCGCTGGGATTCGAACCCAGGACCACTACATTAAAAGTGTAATGCTCTACCAGCTGAGCTACGGAATCATTTTCTCCCTTTCGAGGCTGCGAAGTTAGGAATTAAATTCAATCTTGCAAAAGGTAAATGCAAAATATTTAACAGAAAGTTAACGCTGACATCACAAAATAAGGTTAAATATTTAGAAATCATTTGGTTGAACAAGGGCAAAAAAAAATCACTGTTCGAAGAGATTTAACCACAAATGAACAAGGTTTGATAAAAAATATCTTTCTTTCTCCTTAAAAGCCTTGTACAAACATCATAATTGAAGGATAGGCGACCTTCATATTTTTTAGACCGGTATGCATGTATGATTAAAATTCCCATTTGTTGTAAATAATGTTATTGATTTTTTTATTTCCTTACTTATTTTCACTCTTTAATACATACTTGATTTTTAATGAATATTGAAAATATTTATGGTGAAGATAAATGGGCTACACTTGGGGGTTTTTCACCAATTATTTCTGTCTTTAGTTCGTACCATCCGCTTACTCCAGAGATGGAAGACATTATTAACCGCGATACATTTCCTGTGCATTTTGCCAAAAACAAACATATTGCCTCACCACTAAAACGCAACCGTTACATTTTTCTGATTTTACAAGGAGCAGTGCATGGCTACCTTAAAATGGGAAATAAAAAAATTACCACCTGGATTGCTGCTGAAAATGAACTGGCAGGAACCATCAGAAATTTATGGGAGAATGAAGCCTCTGATGAATATATTGAAACGATAGATCCGGTATTTGCGATTGCCATTCCGCATGAAATGTCGAAAATGCTTTATGAAAATTTCCCCATCGCAAATTATGTGGGCAGAAAGATGACCCAGATTTATTTTCAGGGCGCCTCTGAAAGGGCGTATATCTGCAGGCTTCCGACGGCGTTAAAACGCTACCAAAGGTTCATGGTTTCTTATCCACACCTCATTAACCGTATCCCATTAAAGTACATTGCTTCCTTTGTGGGTATGAGGCTGGAAACATTGAGCAGACTTCGGAACAAGCCTTAATGGTCAGCACAAAAAAAAAATTAATTGTCTTTCTGAACGAAGTGAATAACCCGGAGGCCCTGCGAAGCAAATCCTTCAAATTAAAAGATCCTTCGTATCAGTGATAGATTTTACTAGTCTGTCGTCATTCCCGCGCAGGCGGGAATCTTAAAGCGTTTGCACTAAGATTCCCAATTAAGTTGGGAATGATGATCTCTCGGAGGATATTACCTAAAAGAATTATCTGTCAATAATATTGATTTTATACATTAAATTATTCCTCAGGATTACATAACTAAAAAAGCCATTACGCTTTCAGTTAAACGTAATGGCTTTTATTATCTTAAAAAAACGAGATATTATTTACTTTTCAACTCATTTAAAATAGGCTTATCCAGGCTGGTTAAGGTATGCTGCTGAGGTTTAAGCAATTCGAAAACCACAATCTCATTTTTCCCTTTTTTTAGCCATTCTGCTGGCAGGTAAATGGTTTGTTGCGGACCAATGCCCCAATATTTACCTAAGTTATGTCCGTTAACCCAAACCAGTCCTTTGCCCCACTGGCGCATATCAAGATACGTATCGGCAACTTTGGTTAAATTAAAGCTGGCTGATTTAAGTGCCGCTGCCGATGGGCTGCTTACTTTAGCTTGTATTTTTTGGGCGTCTGTTTTATCAAAAGGTAAAGGATACATTTTCCACGATTTAATCTCCTTACCATTAAAAGTTACATTTTTGGTAATCCCCTTGTTGTTTTTAAGCAGGTAAGGACCAAAGTTGATTCTTCCCAGGTTTTCAACCAAAATATCCAATTGTACATTACCGGCAGGAAGACTAACGGCCAAACTATCCTGATAAAGCCTCCTGTCTAAAACACCAACCAGTTTTTTATTGATGTATACCAGACCATAATCGCGCAGTTCGTTAATTTTGATTACGCCTTTACGTCCACCTTTTATGGTACTGCTGTACAGCACAAAACCATAGGGTTGGTTAAGTGCTTCGAAAGTTAATGGTTGTTCACTTAACTTTGGTTTACCGATCAGGCTAAAGATATCGGTAGATTTGGTAAATTTAATGGCTGGCAATGCCGCAGCAGGTTTAGCAGCAGGTACAGCAGGAAGTATCTGGTTCGCCGGCAAATTCCTTTTGATCACTTCGCGGAAAAGCATAAATTTTGGTGTCGCATTACCCGCTTCATCTAAAGGTGCGTCGTAATCATAACTGCTGATCTGCGGTTCGTAAGCAGTTGAATCGTTATAGTTTGCACCATTCATAAACCCCCGGGTGGTACCACCATGAAACATATACATGTTGATGGAAATGCCTCCTTTAAGTGCAGTATCTAATTTATTGGCATATGTTTTTGGATCTACCTCATGGTGTTTGGTGCCCCACCAATCGAACCAGGCCGGATACCATTCTGGCACAAAATAAGGGCCTTTACCTTTGTTATACTTGTTGATCAGTGCCCTGATCTGATCAGGATTATCGATCCCGTTAACGCCTGGAAGTAAACCAGCCAGGTGTCCGCCTTCTAATGCAGAAACCGGATCGCAGGTGGAAAGTACACCATCAAAACCAGCATCTTTAAACAGTTGCTCATTAATTTTCAGGTATTCTTTATCGTTTCCATAAGAACCATATTCGTTTTCTACCTGCACCATTAAAATGTTGCCCCCATGGTTAACCTGCAAAGGCGCTAAACGTTTACCAATTTCGGTAATATATTCCTTGTACTCTTTTAAATACTGTACTTCTTTGCTCCTTACCTGTAAACCTTTAATGTTCTGCAACCAATACGGATAACCGCCAAATTCCCATTCGGCACATACATACGGACTCGGGCGAAGCAATACCCATAAACCTTCTTCTTTTGCAATACGAACAAATTCGGTAATATCATTATTACCGGAAAAATCAAAATGATCTTTCTGCGGCTCGTGTACATTCCAGAATACATAAGTACCAATGGTATTCAGGCCCATGGCTTTGGCCATTTTCATTCTATCGCGCCAGGCTTCTCTCGGTATCCGGGGATAATGCATTTCTCCCGAAATAATCTGAAAGGGTTTGTTATCAAGCAGAAAAACTGAGTCTGCCAGTTTAAAAGTATGCTTACTTTGAGCAAATGCACCAAAGCTGGCAAAACAAGTAATTAAAATTACTTTAATCCATAGGTGTTTTAAGGTAGGTTTCATCAAAAAGGTATTATTTAAAAAAATCAAAAGCATAGTTTTCCCATATCATTTTATAAAATGCTTTACAGCACAAACCAAATGTTATGGATTTATAAAATGAGTAACATTATCATTTCAAATCAATCAGGTTTAATTGCTGATTACCGTGGTAACAGACTTAGCAGGAATACGCACCTGTTTGGTATCCTGATATTGTTTATAGGGCGACAAATTGTATTGATCTGATGTAACATAGGTTTGTACAGCACTTTGCTTACTTCCCTTTACCTCGATGTTCAGCTCAAGATTTTTTTCTGTAGGGTTAACCACTACGGTTACGATCTTTTTATTTTGCTGATAGGATGATACATTAACCTGAGGCAAATCTGCCCCCAGGGTTTTAACCTGAAGCCGCTTACTGCCAGGGTTAATAAAACGGCTATAGTTACCCAGGGCCCACAGCAGTTTACTATCATAAACCTCACCATCTGTTTTATTTTTATCGATATAAACCAGACCATCCTTATAATCGCCGGTGGATACGCCCAACCACCATTGCCATGAGGTTGCGTTAGATATCACGAGGTCATGATGGATCAGCCTGGCGATAAAAAGTGCTGTAACCATGCCCAGATCACGTTTTTCGCCTTTAAGCACCTCATCACCAAGTACGCAATATTCAGACATCCAATACCTTAACCCTTTTATTTGCGCTACGGCTTCGGCTGTTTTCTTACGGACACCAATAAACTTTTCTTCCGGACTGGTGGTAAAATAACTGTGAGCAGAAATGGATTGATCTACATTTGCAAGGTTGCCAACATAATTGGGAGATGCCGGATTAAAGAACTGCTGTACCTGGTTTCCCTTCGCACTATTTCCGTTATTATATAAATAATCGAGCTGACCGGCCTCTCCTATCTGTATTTTGGTTTTCATCTGATTCTTAACCAAAGCATCATTAACACCCCGGTAAAGTTGAGCAAGTTCGGTATTGTTGTACGGACAGCCTTCCTGATTATGTTCATTCCATTTCCATTGCGGCTCGTTTGCAGGGCTGAGGTAGTTGAGTTCTATTCCGGTTGTTTCCTTTACGCCTTTAATGGTTTTAACCAGGTAATCGGCAAACTGCGGAAGTTTATCAAAATCCAGGTTGCAGTTTCCATCTGTAGAATAGGCTTTGCCATTTTTGGTAAATAATACGTGCGGACTGTTTACGAAGCCGATAAACTGCTTTACGCCACGATTTTGGGCTGCTTTTAAAAACCAGGTTTGACCGGGCATTGCGTTCCAGTTATAAGTACCATCAGGCTGCAGAAAAGCGTATTGACGACGCCATTCGTCGCCAATATCGCTTGCCTTACCTTGGGCGGCACTACCGCCTCCAATGCTGAAACGCCACATGTTAAGCCCAATACCAAGTGGTTGCCCCGCTTTTGTGGTTTGGGTGCTAAAAAGCAAATCGGCCATTCTATCCTTTTTTTCTGCGGGCCATAAACCTGCGAACTGACAAGTCCATGCATCAGAAGCGCCAAAACCCTCTATGGTTTGGAATGTAATGGCAGGATCTATTTCTATTTTTAGAGGCGTTTCTTGTGCAAGCGTTACGCTACCATATAAAAATAAGGCCAGACAGATAAAAAAACGGTTTAGATTGGAGGATGACTTTAACATGTAAACAATTAATTTCTATTTATTAGTAACCTGGGTTTTGCTGCAATTTACCACCTGATGCTAAAATTTCGGCTCTTGGTATTGGTAACCAATAGTGTTTGGTTTCGAACTTGCGCCCATCTAAAGCAACTTTAGGCGTATAAGTAAAACCATTATTTGTTTTGGTAATCGTCACGCCGCCTGCAGGTTTATTTTCGGTTACATCCGCAATTTTCCACCTCCTTACATCATAAAAACGATGTTCTTCGAAAGCAAGCTCTACCCTACGCTCATAGCGTACCGCATCGCGCATTTGTGTCTGTGTAAGTCCGATTGCCAATGCAGGCATATTAACGCCTGGCCTCGCCCTCACCATGTTTACTGCATCTCTTGCAGACATGGTAGATCCCGAAGGAACAGCATCAGGACCATAAGCTTCATTTGCAGCTTCAGCATAGTTAAGCAAAATTTCTGCATATCTAAAATAAATCCATGGTTGAAAACCTGCATTGCCCCATGGATTTTGTAATGGATAGGCATCATTCATGAATTTTTTAAGGTAATATCCGGTTTTACTGGTATTCCAGTTGTCATTCCCATCTTTACTGTCTCTTCCTCCCGGAACAAAGGTTTCTACGTTACGCTCACGGTAGGCTGCGCCATTATACAAAATGGTAGCTGCAAAACGTGGATCACGACCTTTATACGGTTCGTTGCTATCATAACCAGAAGTAGGATCGGTAATCGGTTTACCGTTGGCCATTTCGTAATCATCTACCAGGTTCTGCATTGGTAAATTTCCGCCCCAACCGCCATAACCATTAGGCCCGTTTGCAATTTCCAAATGGGTATGATTGGCATTTTTGGTAAACAACCTTGCAAAAATAACTTCATTACTCTGGTCAGTTAAAAACAAGTTTGCGTATCCCCCGGTATATATTCCATATTTATTTAAAGAGATCACCGCCTGGGCTGCCGTAACAGCTGCCTGCCAGGTACCTGCATTATACAACGGACTTGCAGCATACAACAGTAAACGCGACTTAAGTGCCAATGCCGCACCTTTAGTAGCTCTACCAATTAACCAGCTGCCACTATTATCTAAAGGTAAATCTGCAGCAGCCTGATCGAGTTGAGCGGCCACATAATCTATAGATTCTTTAATCGAAGCACGTTGAAACAATGCCGGATCTTGTAGATTGTCCGAAAGTTCAACTATCTTATCGCCCATTAAGACGATGCCGCCGTAATTACGGATCAAATCCTGATAACGAAAAGCCCTGATAAATTTAATCTCAGCTATCAGTTGTTTTTTATGTGTCGCACTCATTGAAATTTTGGACAGTACTGATAGTGCGTAATTACATTCTCTGATACCGCGATAACTTCTTCCCCAATATACGCCAGCGCTTCCTAAATTTTCGGGAGCCAGCTGCCCTCTCTGGATCAACCAGGTCGCATCATCATTATTGTAAACAGATTCATCGGTAAAAGAACTCCACATGCTGTATTCAAAACCTCTGCCAAAACCTGGTACAGATCCATCACCTTCTTTATCCTGTAAGCGTGTACCCAGATACCGGTTGGTTATATAAGCCTCTAATGCTGTCGTATCATTTTCTATGGTAGCAGGCAAAAGAATATCTGTTGGTTCGACGTTTAAAATTTCTTTTTTACAGCCCACCATAGCCCCCGAAAAAAGGGATAGGCCTAAAAGTGTTATATATATTGATTTGATTTTCATGATGTTTAAAATTTAATATTGGCGCCTAAATTAATGATGCGTTGCTGAGGGTAAAACTGTCCGCTACCACTGGTTCCTTCCGGATCGTAATCTTTCACTTTAGAAATAGTGAATAAGTTAAAGGCACTGGCATAAACCCTTACTCCAGAAACGTTGATGCGATCTAAGAAGCTGGCCTTAATGTTATAGGCAAGCTCTACGTTTTTAAGCCTTAAGAACGAGGCATCATTTAACCAAAAGGTATTATTAAACTGCCCACCACTAATGGCATTAGATGCACGGTCGGTTACCCTTGGATAGGTTCCGTTCGGGTTTGCGGCACTAAACCTGTTATCGGCCCAACTGCTATAAAAGTTACCCACACTACCTGATTCTGGCAAAACGTACTGACTTACCTGGGTTTGTCCGGCTAATACCATCGATAAATCAAAGTTTTTATAAGAAGCACCAAGTGTAAATCCGTAAGTAATTTGAGGGATGTTGCTATATGGCGTTCTGGTTTGGTCATCGGCAGTAATTTTACCGTCATTATTGTAATCCAGATATTTAAGATCACCAACTTTAGCCCCGCTAACATGCGGATATGCATCTAACTCCTGCTGTGTGCTAAATATACCTATGGCATTGTAGAGCAGGCTAGCATTTAACGGTCTTCCGGTCTGGCGCTGATAATCTAATGTTCCGCTGGCTTCATCAATAAAAATCACTTTACTTTTAGCATAAGTGAAGTTACCTGATGCATTCCATCTGAAATTTTCGCCGTTGTGGTTATAACCCAAAGTTGCTTCGAAACCAGCATTATTTACTTTACCGATATTTTCTGAAGGTACTAGCGGATCAGATCCATATGGATTTACGATACCTGAAGAACCTGGTACTGATGCATTACGGGTGGTTAAGATATCAGATCTTTTTTGCTGGAAATAAATGGCCTCAATACTAAAGTTTTTGAACACCGTGGCATTAATACCAATATCCAGCTTTTTGGCTACCTCCCAGGTAATGTTTGGATTTGCCAGTTTAACCAGGTTTACGCCCGGTTGTATGGTTGATGATGTGGCGCCCGGGCTTTGAGCTACAAATCCATTTCCAACCAATACATAATTATCAAAATACTGGAAACCTTTCACATTATCGTTACCCAATGCGCCGTATGATGCCCTGATTTTCAGATTATCAACAAATTTAACATTATCGCTGAACCAATTTTCTTTTGACATTACCCATCCCACAGATGCAGAAGGAAAATAGCCATATCGCCTACCCTCCGGGAATATAGATGAGCCATCAATACGTAATTGTCCTTCAAACAGGTATTTATCATCATAACTATAAGCTAAACGGCTGATTACACTCTTACGGTTATAGTTGGTGCTATAACCCGAGTTGAGATAATCAGTAGCGGCAGCACCCCCTTGTGAAAGTTCGGGCAAATTGGTAGACAGAAAGTTAAAACGTTGTGCATCGAAATATTCTAAATGGTTTTCGCTTTGCTCATAACCTACAAATGCATTAATATCGTGCAGATTGAAACGACGTGCGTAATTCAGCTTGATGTTTGAAGTAAGCAACGATTCGTTTCTATGGCTTTCAGTCAGGGTAGCTCTTTGGTTATTGCCACCCGTAATTACACTGTTATAAGTTTGAGATGTAGGATCGTATTGGTATAACAGATAGGGTTTATTGAAACTTTTGGTAAATACATTCGATTTATCAGCCGAGAAGAAACCATCAACAGAAAGGCCTTGTACACCTGGAATAATAAAAGTAGCTCGTAAAATGCCATTTAAAACCTGTGTTGGCGATTTACTGGTTCCACCGATATCGGTAACCTGTACAGCAGGATTGGAATTTTCTATACCAGTTGTTGGTAAGCCGTTTGGATAATATGCAGCTACAATTGGTTTTGCCCTGTAAATAGACCTAAAAATATCGCCGGCTCCAACCTGAGGAAACACACGGTTTTCTTGTCTGCCCGATACCGATAAACCCAATTTAAGATATTTGGATACGTTAGCATCAACATTACTTCGGAAATTATACTGATTGTACTTGGTTGCACCATTTTTATAAATACCATCCTGGCTAATTGTACCTAATGAAACATAGTATTTTACGTCTTCGCTACCGCCATTAACAGAAAGGCTGTGCTGACTTTGCAAAGCTGTTTTCTTTAAGGCCTGATCGATCCAATCGGTATTGGGGTATAACAACGGATCGGAGCCGTTACGGAATTTTTCGATCTGGTCTGCTGTGTAAGACTGATTGAGTCCGCCTGAAGGATTAGAATCAAAATTGATTTCGTTCATAATCTGCGCGTAAGTAGCGGCATCTGCCATTTTAGGCAATCTTGTTGGCGAGCTAAAACCCTGGTTAAAACTATAATTGATAGTTGGTTTACCAGTTTTACCCTTTTTTGTAGTGACCAAAATAACCCCATTGGCGGCTCTGTTACCATAAATAGCTGCAGAGGCATCTTTTAATACCGAAACACTTTCAATATCATTGGGATCTAAACGTTCCAGTCCACCAATCTGTCCGGGAATTCCATCTACAACGATTAATACATTGTTACTCCCTGTGGTAGCCAGGCCCCTGATGGTGATGTTTGAACCGTCATAACCAGGTTCGCCACTTCTGTTGTTGATCACTACGCCGGAAAAACGGCCAGCTAAAGAATTGGATAAGTTGGGTTGCGGACTTTTCACCAGGTCGGCTCCTTTTACCTGCGATATTGATCCGGTAAGGGTTGCTTTCTTCTGGGTTCCGTAACCCACCACCACTAATTCGTTCAGTGTTTTCGTATCGGCACTCAGCTGAACATTAATGATTGTTCTATCGCCAACGGTTTGTTCCTGACTGGTGTAACCCACGTAAGAAAAAACCAATACATCAGTTGTAGATGCCACACTAATGCTATATTTACCTTTTGCATCGGTTTGAACTGCTTTTTCAGTTCCCTTAATCTTAACTGCTACTCCCGGAAATGGCACTCCGTCACTTGTAACAGTACCCGTTACCACAATCTCCCGTGCCAGTTTCATTTTTTCTGCCGATATAGCAAAGGAAGAGGCGGCTACAGGTAAACTAATTGATAAGATAAATAGAAAAGCCAGTGCTTTAATTTTAAAGCATTTTAAAGGCGAAAATTCCTTCAGATTTTTTTTTCTCATTTGGTTTGCACATTAATATTTGGTTAGCAGATCAGATCTATACTTAGATAAACAGAATGTTATTATCAGATTTTATAGTGATAGAACTGCTTCATAGGGGGCTAAAGTAGTGCTAACAAACCATATAAAAAGGGTACAAACAATCCAAATTTAAGGGGTAAACAGACCGAAAATAAGCTTAAATGAGGTTTTAACGCATATTTTGAGAAACAGGGAGTAAATACAGTTATGGTTTACTTTTTTTACCTGTTGTGTTTACCTGGATATGATTAGAAAATGGCTTCCTGAATTTTTTAATGTACTGTGATGGATTTATATTAAACAATTTATAAAACTGCTCTCTAAAATATTTGGGATCGGTAATGCCTACCAGGTATGAAGTTTCCTGAATGGTTTTATCAGTATTGATAAAAATTTCGGCCGCTTTTCTTAACCTGATGAAACGGATAAAGCCGTTGGCAGACTGACCTGAAATGGATTTAATTTTACGGTATAAATTAGATCTCGACATCCCCAATAAGGCTGATAAGGTATCGATATTAAAATCGGGATCGGTAAGGTGCTCTTCTACAATGCGGATACAGTTATCTAAAAACTCCTTATATTCTGCAGAGATTTTAATATGGTTGGAGTTGAGGGTAATTTCATTATAAAAGTACTTTTGCAGTGCGTTTTTACTTTTTAATATACTGGCCACCCTTGCTTTTAAAAAATCCTTATCAAAAGGTTTACTGATGTAATCGTCGGCTCCACCTTCTATGCCTTTAAGTTTAACTTCCGGTGCAGAAATGGCCGTAAGTAAAATAATCGGGATGTGAGAAATGGAAACATCTTCTTTTATTTTGCTGCAAAGTTCTATGCCCGTCATGCCGTCCATCATTACATCGCAAATCACAATATCAGGTAACAGCTCTTTCGTCATTTCATAACCTTTTTCTCCATTACTGGCTTCGTAAAGATGGTAATCCATTTTAAAAACCTGTTTAAGGTATTCTCTGATCTCTACATTATCATCAATAATAAGCATGCTTTTTGAATCAATGGTGAGCTGGTTATCGATTACCTGCCCCTCGGCAGCCTCTACAACTTTGTTGGCACTGATCTCATCCTCTATCAATTCTTTAAACAACGAAGATTCGGTATCCACTAACGCCTCCTCCAATATAACAGCATTTTTAAAATGACTTAAACCACGTAATAAAGCAATATTAAAGGTAGTTCCCTTATTTTCCGCGCTGGTGTAGTTTATGGTGCCTCCATGCATTTCAACAAAAGTTTTAGCCAGGTATAAACCTATACCAAAACCGCCTTTGGCTGATTTATTACCGGGATCCTGATAAAACTTCTCGTACAGTTTTTCTCCTGCTACTTCTACAATGCCACAGCCGGAATCTTCAACACTAATGATTACATTTTCCTTGCTATTATCTACCATCATCTTCACCGTCCCGCCTTCTGGCGTAAATTTTATTGCATTTGAAAGCAGGTTAAAGAACACGATTTCCATTTTTTCGCGGTCAGCATAAAAAGCAATCATCTCATCGGTACAGCTAAACTCAAGCGTTATATTTTTTGACCGGGCCTGGTGTATAAAACAAAGAAATACCTCTTTACACAGATTTACCAGATTTATCGGTGCTACCTTTAACTTTTCGCCATAAGTATCTGCCTTCCTAAACAACAATAGCTGATCAACCAAACTTAACAGCCGCTTGGCATTCCGGTATACAATATTTAAATCGGTAGTATCAACGTTATTGTCATTTTTGTACAAAAGTTCTTTAACCGGATTGATAATTAAGGTAAGCGGTGTGCGGAACTCGTGCGATACGTTGGTAAAAAAAGATAGTTTCTTCTCGCTCAGCTCCTTTTCTTTTTCGCTTTCGATGTGGGCCAGTTTAATCTGAAATTTTAAATCAGATTGGTGCTCGCGATATTTAAGATAAGCATACACCATACCAAAGAAAGCCAAACCATATAAACAAAAAGCCCACCAGGTGCGGTACCAAGGTGGCGTAATGATGATCTGGAGCGAATTTCCGGTCATATTCCAAATGCCATCATTGTTTGATGCCCTGATCCTTAAGGTGTATTTACCGGGATTTAAGTTGGTATAGGTTACTTTATGTTCACTACCGCTATAATTCCATTTTTTATCAAAACCTTCCAGAAAATAAGCATATTGGTTTTTTTCTGACAGTGTATAGTTCAGGGCCACAAAACCGAAAGAAAGCACACTCTGATCGTAAGGCAGGGTAATACTTTTCGTCATGTAAACAGGCGATTTTAAAGGGGAATCGTCGCCAGGGAGAATCAGTTTGTTAAAAATCGAAAAATCAGAAAAGTAAACCGCAGGCGCTTCTTTATTATATTTGAGTTGTTGTGGATTAAAATGAACGATGCCTTTGTTACCTGCCACATAAATTTCTCCTTTAGCATTTTTGCAAATGGCCTCATTTGCGTAAACGCCGTCCTTTTCATCGTAATTTTTAACCGTTTTGGATACCGGATCGAAAAGCGAAATACCTTGCTCGGTAGTTACCCATAACTTGCCATTGTTATCTTCTACCAGGTCGGTAAAAACATTGCTGGCAAAACCATTTTGTTTTGAATATACCTCGAAAGTATTTGTTTTGGCTACATATTTATTCAATCCATCCCGGGTGCAGATCCAAATGTTTTGATGCGAATCCTGATAAAGACGAATTACAATATTATTGCTAATGCCGCCTTTTTTTGAATTATCAATCCTGTAATTGGTAAACTTTTTGGTTTTAGGGTTAAAACGGCTTAAGCCACTGCCGTAGGTTCCTATCCAGATGTTGCCCTGCGCATCTTTTAAAAGGCAGTTTAAATGGTTGTTACTTAATGAGCTTAAATTTTTGGGATCGTTATAGTAATGCGTATAAGCTTTGGTTTTATCGTTATAGATTTTTAAGCCGGCATCCGTAGCTAAATAATATTCGCCATGGTTTACTTCTATCAGATCCCTAAAAACATCTTCATTGAAAAAAATACCCAGTGCAGAACGATGGTGGTGATGTAGAAACTTGTTCTCTTTTTCGTTATAACGGTCAAACCCATTCTCGCTCATTACCCATAAATCACCTTTCAAATCAACAGACAGCTTAATAATATCGTTACTGGATAAACTGTTTAAGTTGTTATTGTGAGAAAGTCTGGTAATGGAGCGGTTATCCGGATTATATTTATAAAGGCCTTTGTTGCTACCCAGCCAAAAATTGCCCTCATTGCTAATGATTGATTTGATGTCTGCCTGTCCGAAAGGAAGTGAGGTGAAATTAAACTTGTACTGGTTAAAATCGATTTTACTAAGACCATTTTTACCACATAGCCAGATCACGCCGGTTTTATCACGATAAAAGCTTCCATTGGCAAAAAATTCGAGTTTATCTATTTTATCCCATTTATTGAGTTTCGTATTTACCCAAAATATTCCTGCACTTCCGCCTACCAGTAATTTTCCGGCACTTAAACTCAAAATGTTAAACAAAGCAGAATTACCTGTGTTACCGCTATTGTAAGTGGTAAACATCCCCTTTTCAGGATCAAAACGGAACAGATCGCCTTTCCAATAACACCCGATCCAGATCATGCCCTCATTGTCGATGCAGAGCGTCCAGATGTCATTCGGATTTTTTTGACCGGCAATTTCCTTTTGCATATAATTGGTAAACCGCTTTGTTTTTTGATCGAATTTATTCAGCCCATTGCTCCAGTTGCCGAGCCATAAATTGCCAGACGCGTCTTCGGCAATGGCATTCACCGATTTTCCTTTAATGGCATAAGCGTTTTTGGGATCGGGCTGATAAACCTTAAATGTTTTTGATTTGCTGTTGTAAAGATTAAACCCATCATCGGTACCTACCCATAATTTGTTTGTTTTATCGATCAGCAGAGACCAGATCTTGTTATTGCTGAGGGACGTTTTACTGTTTTCTTTATGGTAAAAACGTTCAAATTTCTCGGTAACCGGATCGAACCTGTTTAAGCCGTTCATGGTACCCACCCAAAACACGCCATGGCTATCCTCTACCATTGCATTGATGTAGTTATTGGTTAAGGAAGTGCTATCGCCAGCGATGTTTACATAAATTTTGAAAGAATAACCATCAAATTTACAGAGTCCGTTTTCTGTACCGATCCAGACAAAACCTCTTTTATCTTTTAGTGCAACAGTGGTATTTTTAGAGGGGAGACCGTCATTAATACCGTATGTTTTAAGTACATAATGTTCCGGAATAGCCGTTTGATCCTTTACCTGTGCTTTGATGCCGCTAAAAAACAGCAGGCATTGCAGGGTAAGACCAAATGCTTTGATAAATTTCATGATTAAAAGGCAAACCAGTAGCTAAAAAATCGGTTAGCGGGTGTAAAGATACAATTTGTCGGGCTATGGTTCAATCCATACATTCCACACCCCCTAAATCGTCATCCTGAAGGATGATTTATTGAAATCTCTTCACTCCGCGCTGCTCAGGCCGAATGACGATCGAATATTTATAGGACGCTGTAAGTGACAACTTCTTTCGGAATCTTTCCAATTGCATTTTTTTTGCCACGGAAACACAGATTTACACAATGAATAAAACTGAGAGTTTACAGTTCCGTTTCTGTAATTTTCTTCATGCAATCGTCCTCCTGAACTTGTTTCAGGATCTTCACAGGTAGCATTAATTTGCCACGGAAACGCAGCATTGCACGGAGTCAAGAAAATTAAAATTTCCAGCCAAAGCCCATGCAATCATCACAATGCAATCGTCTCCTGAACTTGTTTCAGGATCTTTACATGTAGCATTATTTTGCCACGGAAACACAGATTTACACGGAATGAATAAAACTGAGAGTTTACGGTTCTGTTTCTGCAATTATCTTCATGCAATCGTCCTCATGAACTTGTTTCAGGATCTCTAAAGGTATCATTGTTTTGCCACGGAAACACAGCATTGCACGGAGTCAAGAAAGCTAAGATTTCAAGCCAAAGCCCATGCAATCATCAAAATTCAATCGTCCTCATGAACTTGCTTCAGGATCTCTAAAGGTAGCATTGTTTTGCCACGGAAACACAGCATTGCAAGGAGTCAAGAAAATTAAAATTTCCAGCCAACACCCTATAACCGTCATCGTGAGGGATAGTCTATGGTATAAAAATCAATATAAATGGCAGTAGAATTTAAGGGAAATAAATCTCCCACGAGAGATCGTCATTGCGAGAAGGCTTCTTCAGCCGACGAAGCAATCTCTATAGCAAAAACACGAGGATGGTAGATTGCGTCGTCGTTCCTCCTCGCAATGACGAGCTTTTTTGGACTCTGTCAATGGTAGAGTAGTAGAAGGATCTTTCAAGTTGCCATTGTTTTGCCACGGAAACACAAATTTACATAGCATTTGGTTTACCTTTCAGCTTTAGTCTTTAAGCTTTCGCCTTTTTTATAAATCAGAATAGTCTGTTGGATAAACAAATTTGGTATCGTTTTTAGAAACATTATGCTGATACTCTGGCATAGCCGATAGTTTTTTCCAATAGTCATCTGCTGAGAAGGCTTTCCAGTGTGCATCTCTATCGGCTTTGTTTTCAAAAGTGGTTAAATACATGAGATTAGGCATGCGGCTTCCGGCAATTACTTCCCCATAAAATACCGCATTAAAATTTAACCTTTTAAATAAACCGATCTCGTCGCCTTTGTTAAACATTTGCACTTTGTTCTGAAAATATTTCTCCGTGGGTGCTTCGTAGCTTCTTAATTCATAAACCCGTTCTTTCATTGGCGATTTTAAATTAGGCAGCATAAAATGAGGTGCATCTTCAAAAGCTTTTAATACAATAGATTCCAGCCGCTCAAAAGGAGCATCGGTATAAATTGCATCGAGATAAGCTTTACCATCAACAGCATATTGTTTGTCTTTTGACAGTTTTTTATCCAGATCCAAAATTCCATTAAGCGATTTTAGTGGAATAAATACATAAATGAGTTTTTCGGTAACTCCGGCCTGATCGCTTACTATTGGCTTAAACACACCCACCTTCGCTATTCCATTGCGATGTAATGCAGGCAAATACGCTTTTTGCAAATAATCGTCTACTGCCTTTTCCTGGGCATCGGTTTTGAGGTGGTAAATTTTAATCTGATAGAAATCTATTGAGGCATTAGCCGCAAATGCACTGGATAACAGTAAAAATAAAAACAGACAAGATATTTTGATTTTGGACAACATGTTAGGATTGATTGTTAAGATGGAAAATTAATAAAGTTTTCGGGTAAAACTTTATTAATTTTCCATTTTTATCCTTTTCGTTCCAATAAAATGCTTATTTCAGTTTGCAGTTATCAGTTTACAATTTGTAGTTGCTATTTAACTAATGACTAATGAACCAATAACCAATAAACTAATGACCAATGACTATTGACCAATAAGCCAGTAAACAAATGACCAATAAACCAGTGAACTAATGACCAGTGAACCAATGACCAATTAACTAATGACTAATGACTAATGAACCAACAAACCAATGACCAATAAACCAACCCTACTTTGCAATATTTGGATTTGGCGCTTCGGCATTAAGTAAATGTTTTACAAAGAAATCGCGTTTACGCCTGCGTCCATAAACACCTCCATCGCTGTGTCCCATGCCTGGAATGCTCAAAATATCGAAATTTTTATTGGCTTTGATCAGTGCATCGGCCAGTCTATACGTCGATTCTGGTGGTACATTTTCATCTGCTTCCCCGACAATTAAAAACAGATCGCCCTGTAATTTAGCCGCGTTGGTAATATTAGACTGTTCGCCATAATGCGGTCCTACCGGATAGCCCATCCATTGTTCGTTCCACCATTGTTTATCAATACGGTTATCGTGACAGCCACAGGCTGAAACTGCAGCTTTATAAAACTCAGGATGTGATAACAGTGCACCAGTAGAGCTTTGTCCACCCGCCGAAGTACCATAAATCCCGACTTTAGAAATATCCGCATTTGGATACTTAAGCGCCATCGCCTTCATCCATAATATCCGGTCAGGAAATCCGGAGTCGGCTATGTTTTTCCAGCATACATCATGAAAAGCTTTAGAGCGGTTGGCCGTACCCATTCCATCAATCTGCACCACGATAAAACCTAATTCGGCTATGCTCTGCATTTCACTGGCCGGCAAGAAACTTTTTGGCACAAAACTATCGTGAGGACCTGCATAAATATTTTCGATAACAGGGTATGTTTTGTTAGGATCCATTTTTGAAGGTAAGCAAACAATTCCCCATATATCGGTTTTGCCATCTCTTCCTTTGGCTACAAATACTTCTGGCAGTTTAACCCCTGTAGCTAAATAGGCATCTGTTTTTCCATGTTCTATTTCACTTACCTTTTTGGTGCTTTCAGTAAGCCTTAATTCGCTAACCGGTGGTACATTTACCTGAGAGTAAGTATCAATATAATATTTTCGATCAGGCGAGAAACTGAGGCTATGGTTACCTTTTTCTGGTGTGAGGTTTACCAGTCCTTTACCATCAAAACCGATTCTGTAATAATGGATAAAGTAAGGATCTTCATCAGCATGCATGCCATTTGCCCTGAACCATACCTGGCGTTTTACAATATCTACACTATCAATGTCCCTAACCACATAATTTCCTTTTGTAATTAACTGCTGCTTTCCGGTTAAGGCATTTACCAGATAAAGATGTTGCCAGCCATCCTGCTCACTTGTCCACAATATTTCGTTTGTTTTAGGTAAGTATCTGGTATAAATGCGACTTTCATAAATGAAGGTCTTGGTTTTCTCGTCGATGATGTTTCTGGTTTTCCCGGTTAAAACATCTACTTCGATTACCCTGAAACGCTGGTGGCCACGATCTACTTTCTCATAAGTATAATATCTGCTGTTATTATTGCGCCAATGCAGTTCTGGAGCACCAAAGAAATCAATCGGGTCTGCATCTACCTTGATGGCCGTTTTCTTCGCTACGTTAAAAACATAGGGCTGATAAGCAGTAAAGTCATCACCAGGCTGTGCATATTCTCTCGTTTTTAACTCGCCACGTGTAGTACCAGGAACAGAACTTAAAACATAATATACATTTTTAATTTCTTTCGGATCGATTTTATAGGCCACTATATTTTTGCTATCCGGCGACCATGCAAATTCGCCGTAAGGTTTATCGGCGCTGCCATCAGTGCTTAACTGTGTTTCTGCCTTTGTATCCAGATCAATTACAAACAGGTTACCACCTCGGATCAGGATTTCGCTTTTGCCATCAGGCGATTTTTTGATTTCGCGGTTTCCCTGCCAGCGCGATCTGCGTTGTTGTAAAGGCCGCCTGGCATTGTAGCGATAAATATTACTATCGGTGGTATTGGTTAAACTATTATTGCTCAGATTTAACTGATACCATTTATCGGCTATTTTTAATTTTGCAGTACCCTGATCGGCAAAATATAGCTCTCCAAGCTGAATTTTTAGCGGGTTCTGTTTTTTACCGGTAAGCTTTTCTATATTTTGTGCCAGTTTATCATGATCAAATGCAACCTGGCGCTTACCTGTTGCCGCATCTACATAATAATATTCCCATGTTCTATCAGGAAGATTCTTCTTATACCAGAATGCGGTACCATCTTTTTTCCAGAAGGGGGTAATTTCATTGTTGGTTGGAATATTTCGTAATGTAGTATCCATTTTTAAGGATAACTGGTAAGCAGCTGCCACTTCAGCAGCATTAGGCTGATAAGGTTGCAACTTGGTTTGCTGTGCAAGCAACTGAACGGAAACAAAACTTAATAAAGTAAAGGCTATTGATTTTTTAACGGTCGCGTAAATGCTCATTACAGATTTTTTGTGGTAAATATAGTATTGCTATTTTGCAGGTCTTTTTTGAATTTTAATGAATATCATTAATATTTTAACCCTTTACATCAACCGGATCTTTCGTTTTCAATTCCTGACGTACGATACCTCCTCTAATCAGATAATAAACCGGAATTCCAATTAAAGTGATGATTAATCCCGGCCAGGTAAATTTGGGTTTAAAAAAGATCAGCAGTATGCAAAAGGCAAGTCCCATCAGGATATAAACGATTGGCAGCACCGGGTAACCAAAGGCTTTGTAAGGTCTGTTTGCCTCAGGGCGTTTTTTACGGAGGATAAAGATTCCGAAAATGGTAAGCATATAAAACATGACCACCACAAAAGAAATCATATCCAGCAGGTCGCTGTATTTTCCGCTAATGCACCATAAACAGGCAAAAATGCATTGTATCCATAATCCAAATCCCGGGACTGCATTTTTGTTGAGTATACCCACTTTTTTAAAAAAAAGTCCATCTTTGGCCATGGAATAATATACCCTTGCACCAGCCATAATTAAACCATTATTACAACCAAAGGTTGAAACCATAATCATTAAAGCAATAATGATGGTACCGGCTGTACCGAAAATATGGTTGGCAGCTGAAACAGCTACCCGATCTTTATCTGCATGGGCAATATCTTGCAATGAAAGCACCCCGGTGTACATTACGTTGGTGAGGAGGTAGAGTACGGTTACGATAATGGTTCCTAAGGCTAAACTTAAACCGATATTGCGTGCAGGGTTTTTAATTTCGCCGGCGATAAAGGTCACATTATGCCAGGAATCGCTGCTGAATATTGAACCTACCATCGCTGCAGCGATGGCACCGAAAGCTGCGAAAGTGGTGTAAGAACCAATACTTCCGTCAGCAGATAACGGTCCTAAAACCCACATATTTTCCCAGTTGGTTTTCCAGATTCCTTTATTTAGAAAGAACAATCCGAAAGCGATCAGACCAAACAAACTTAACAATTTAGCCACGGTGAAGGTCGTTTGGATTACCTTACCGCCATTTACCCCTCTATTATTAATATAAGTGAGTAAAATAATTACGCCAATGGCCAACAGTTGTGCGGGTGAGACGGTAAAAAAGCCTAAATCGACAGCAACTAAATCTTCACTTAATGCAGGTATGAGATAAGCAGTAAATTTGGCAAATGCAACACCTACGGCGGCAATCGTTGCGGTTTGGATTACCGTGAAAAAACTCCAGCCATATAAAAAACTGATCAGCGGGTTGTACGCTTCCTTTAAATAAATATACTGTCCTCCCGCTTTTGGGAACATGGCACTTAATTCACCATAACTCAATGCAGCCGTTAGCGTCATAAAGCCTGTAATCAGCCAAACTACCAATAGCCAGCCAGAGCTGCCTACATTTCGGGTAATATCTGCACTGACAATAAAAATACCCGAGCCGATCATACTTCCGGCTACAAGCATCGTTGCATCCATCAGCTTAAGCGAGGGTTTAAATTGTGTGGTTTCTTTTTCAGTCATGTTGTGTTTGCTTGGTGGTTCGAAGGTTGGTTGTTGATTTTATTACTTAAGCTGATCGTAAAAATACCATGAGGTTTTGAAGTCGCGGGTTAAAGGCTGATTGGTTAAAGTAGCCCTGATCATTTCGACAGGGATTAAGTTTTGTTTGATCACGGCATCATGAAAATCATTAAAGCTCATTTTGCCACTATCTACCAGCTCTTTTTTCAGCGCAAAGAGCTGAAGACCGCCGGTCAGGTAGGCTACCTGGTATAAAGGGCTATAATCGCCTTTGAAAGATCGGCGGACCTCACCTTCTGCATTGGCACGTTCGTGCCCTACACGGTCGACCAGAAAATCCACACACTGCTGAGGGCTCCACCTGCCCAGGTGAAAGTTCAGCGAAAACAGAATCCTGGCACAACGGTGCATCCGCCAGAAAAGCATACCCATTTTTTCCTCAGGTGTTTTGGCAAAACCTTTATCGTAAAGCAAAAGTTCCCAGTATAAAGGCCAGCCCTCTATGCTAAAAGGGGTTTGAAAAGGATCGCGATAGCTTTTATATCTGCTATTCATAAAATACTGGTAATGGTGGCCTGGTAGAAGTTCGTGCTGCACCGTTCCTCTCGAAAAATAAGGATTGTTACCACGCATACTCATTAACTTATCGTCTTCCTCCATCGTATTGGTTGGATAGGAAATGCTGATTTCGCGCCCACCTGTGAAAAATGGATTCACCAATTGTCTTTCGGCAGACATCATCACCATACCCCAGGTTTCTTCTGCAAGTGCCGGAATATTGATCAGATTATTGGCTTTGATAAAATTGAGGGCGTCATCCTGTAATTTTACAATCAATTCCGGCTGCCTGCCCAATGGCACATAGCTATTTTTGATTTTTTCCTGTGCCTTTTTCCAGTCATTGCCATAACCCATAGCGGCTGATGCTTTTAAAAGCTCTTCATCGCAAAACTTAAATTCCTTTTCGGCAAGCTTAATCAGTTCTTCAGGTGTATAGGGAATAAGCTCAGCATTTAACTGCCTGATGAGTTCTTCTCGTCCAATAGGATTTCCTTTAATTTCCGGTTTACTTGATTTTACAGCAGGAGCGGCATCAACATCATCAAAAAGTTTGGCGTAATTGGCTAAGGCAAGGTCTAATTTCTCGTAAGGTTTAGGCACCCACCAGGTAAAACCCGGCTCATAATCCATATAAAATTGGTAAAAGCCCTTTAACCGATGTTTCAAACTCAAACTGATGGCTTTTGCCATTTTAAGCTGATCGGGTTTAAGTGCCCCTTTTTTAAAATTCAGGCTTAGGGAATCAACTTGTTTTGCAATTTTTTCTATCCCGGCGGCCAGCAGTGCACCATCCTGATAAGTACCTCTTCTTCTTAGGTTTTCGAGTGCGTAAATGGCGTCGGCAAAGGTAAAATACTTTGATAAAGCATTATAATCTGTTTCTTCTCTACCTAAAAGCCAAACCGACGATTCGATCCGTTTTTTAAGCAGAATATAATCCACCTTGCCATAAATACTGAAATTTTCAAATTGTGCAGCTTTTAGCTTGTTTAGGTAATCGTGATTAATATCCTGCAGGCGTTTCCTTTGGGCCGGACTTTTAAAAGTAGCCATTGGATAGGAATAGGTTACACCAGCTGAATAAGGATAGTAGAAATCGTTAATGGCATCAACATCCTTTTGGTAACCTACAATCAGCGTACCCATTTCGCTGGTTTGTTCGTACAAACTTTCATTTGAAGTTTGAGCCCATGCAAAAGGGCCCGATAACAGGCACACCAATAACAAAAGGGCAAAAAGGTTTAGTTTATTTTGCATGTGGTTTGGTTAAAACAGGCAATAGCATTGCCTCCATTTGTAAAAAATGGTTACATTATATTAAAAAAGCAGTTGTTTAAGCGCCGATGTAGTTCACCCTGCTTACATTGTTATAGGTATCAATATATGCCCGTGGTGATTGGCCGATAATACTTTTAAACACCCTGTTAAAATTGGTAATGCTATTAAAACCAGCTTTATAGGCTACGCCTGAAATGCAATCCGCTTTTTCTCCCGATATCAGACTTTTGCAGGCATCGTTGATTCTTACTTCATTTAAAAATGACACGAAAGTATGACCGGTGTGCTTTTTGAAATACCTGCAAAAAGCCTGAGGCGTCATAAACGCTGCATTGGCCACATCTTCTAATGAAATTTGGCTGTTATAGTTTTCGGTGATGAAATTAATGATCTTACTTAAACGCATACCTTCATTTTCGGTTACGTTGGAAGAATACATATCGGAGCATAAAGGTTCTACATTCTCATTCAAATCCTGAAGGCTGTTTACCATTTTCAGGAAGTTAAACAATACATCAACCCCTGCTGCCTGGTGTACATTCAGCATTTTACCTATTATATTTTTGGTAAATGCAGCCGGAACTTTGAAACCATGCTTATTTTTAGCTAAAAAAGCACTGGCCAGCTTCATTTCAGGGAGATTAAATAAAGCAGCTAATATGCCATTCGGATTAAAGTAAATAGAACATGCTTTAATGGTTTTATTACTGTCGATAGCGAAATACTCGGGATTACTTTTAAACAGATGCGGAAGTTTAGCTCCAATTAAAAAAACGTCTCCAGACCGGAAGGCATGCATATCATTTCCAGCAATTAGTGTCCCCTCACCTTTTTCTATATACGTGATCTGCCATTCATCGTGGCGGTGCAGGTATTGATAAAAATAGGGAGATTCGATTTGTTCCGATATCACACTTTTGTCGTCAGGAACAAGCATGGTAAAAGGTAATACTTTCATAATCCAGTTAGTTTGGTTTGGTTGGTTATTATGAATTGAATATATAAATATTAACTCAAATAACCCAATAAAACTCAGATAAGGTTAAAATACTACTATAATTTGATAAAATATGACGGATTATATCAACAAACTGACCACTCATTATTACTATTAACGTAGTTAAAGGACTATAAATCATTTTATAGCAGGAGCTCAAAAGAAAACCAATTGCTTAGCAATGCGTTGATCCGGATGGGCAACCGAAACGCAGTGCTTGAAAGGTGTCGGGATTATAAATCCCGACCAACGGAATGGCTGGTCCGGATTAGAAATCCGGACCCAACGAACTATGGATTTAGAATCCATAAAAGAACGAAGAGCGTCGGGATTACAAATCCCGACCAACAGAGTAATCTAAAGCTGGTCTGGATTTGTAATCCGGACCTTTACGAACTTTGGATCTGCGATCCACTGGCAAAGGATTGAAAGTTAGAGACGGGACTAACGGAGAATTAAAAAAACCGGTAACGGAAATGCTGGCCGGGATTTGAAACATGTCGGGATTAAACACCGCGACTAACAGGTGGTTATTATGAATTGAATATATAAATATTAACTCAAATAACCCAATAAAACTCAGATAAGGTTAAAATACTACTATAATTTGATAAGATATGACGGATTATATCAACAAACTGACCACTCATTAATTACTATTAACGTAGTTAAAGGACTATAAATCATTTTATAGCAGGAGCTCAAAAGAAAACCAATTGCTTAGCAATGCGTTGATCCGGATGGGCAACCGAAACGCAGTGCTTGAAAGGTGTCGGGATTATAAATCCCGACCAACGGAATGGCTGGTCCGGATTAGAAATCCGGACCCAACGAACTATGGATTTAGAATCCATAAAAGAACGAAGAGCGTCGGGATTACAAATCCCGACCAACAGAGTAATATAGGACTGAAAAGTTGAAGTCGGGATTACAAATCCCGACTAACTAAAACCGACTAACTTAAATCTAAAAATTATCGAACCAATGCGTAAGGTTCAATATTTATATCAGTTGCGATGCCTGAAACAATCTGACTAACCAACAAGCCTGTTGCAGGTCCTAAGCTTAAGCCCATCATGCCGTGGCCGGTAGCGATGATCAGGTTTTCTCTTTTTTTGCATCTGCCAATGTATGGCAAACCATCAGGTGATGAGGGACGGAAACCATACCAGATATCTTTTTCTGCAGGAACTGCCGGTTTTAAATCAGGAAAATATGCCGGAACGGATTCAACAATCCCTTTGACCCGTTGCATATTAATGCGGGTATTGATCTTATCTAATTCCATTGTTCCGCCGTACCTGATCTGACCGTTCATTGGTGTGATGGCCACCCTGGCTTCACATAACAATGCCGGGATAGTTACGCGTTGCTGAGGCTCGGGTTCCATAAATGAATAACCCTTACCTGGCATTAAAGATATTTTAACATCGGCCATTTTGGCCACTGCAGGCGACCACGAACCGGTTGCTAAAATATATTCATCTGCTTCCCAGGAAGTATTACCCGCAAAAACCTTCGTAATGCGATTCCCTGATGTTTCAATTTTATCAACTTCTTTGTTACGCTGTATATTAACGCCATTCTTTATTAGATATTTGAGCAGGGCGTCCATCAATTTTGTTGGGTAAAGATGGGCATCACAACGATAGTGTACTGCTCCCAAAACATCTAATTTCAAATCTGGCTGTAAAGCACGGCATTCATCGGCAGTAAGTACGGCCATATCCAGACCAAGCTCTATTGCACGTGCAGCTAAATGCGCTTCCTCTTCAGCAGCTTTTTCTGTTTTGTAAAATGCCAGAATGCCGTTTTTGGTTAATTCGAAATCGAACTCCGGCTCTTTAGCCAGGCCCTCATATAGTTTTTTGCTCAGCAAAGATAAATCACGTAATGGTACTGCCGCCTCGCTTACATGTTTTGCTGTGGCATGTTTCATAAATTTCAAGCCCCAGCTAACGAGGTTTGCGTTTAATGAAGGGCGCACATAAAAAGGGCTTTTGCTATCGAACATCCAGCGGATCCCCTGCTGTATCATTCCCGGCGCTGCCAGAGGAACAAAATGACTCGGCACAATCATCCCTGCATTACCAAATGAGCAGTTGTCGGTAATATCTCCCTTATCCAAAATTGTTACTTCGTAGCCCCTTTTCTGCAAATAATATGCTGACGTCAGACCTACTATTCCACCACCTATAATTAATACTTTCGACATGCTTTTAACTTATTCTGCTGATATTTCTTTTTTTACTTTTAGATCACCTGAAACCCGTATGCATATGGATCATCTTCAGGATCTATTTTAATAGTATTGTAGCCGTAAACTTTTGCCCAGCCTTCTACACTTGGTATAATGGCCTGAATTCCGTTTAGGTCAACAACTTCTTCTACCTTTCCGATAAACTTACTGCCAATAAAACTCTCATGGATAAAATCCTCTCCCTGTTTTAGCTTTCCTTTGGCAAACCACTGTGCCAAACGGGCAGAAGTACCGGTTCCGCATGGCGAACGATCAATGGCTTTATCACCATAAAAAACAGCATTTCTGGCCGTTGATGTAGGATCAATAGTTTTTCCCGTCCATAATATATGGCTACAGCCGTTTATTGTAGGATCTTGTGGATGAACAAAGCTGTAAAGTTCATTGATGCGTTTTCTGATGATCTGGCTCCAGCTAATCAACTGCGAGGCACTGTAATTTTCTAATCCCGGAAAATTCTCCTGAGGATCGACGATGGCATAGAAATTTCCGCCATAAGCTACGTCAAAAGTAAGCGTACCCAAATCAGGACATTCAACCTGAAGATTTTCTGCAGCGAGATAAGAAGCTACATTTTTCAGCTTAACAGACTTTACTTTTTTTCCTTCCTGTTTGTACTCGATCAATACCAATCCTGCCGGCGCTTCCATTCTGATCTGCCCTGGTATTTTCGGTTGGATGAGCCCTTCTTCAATAGCAATGGTAATGGTACCAATGGTACCATGCCCACACATTGGCAGACAGCCACTGGTCTCGATAAAAAGTACCGCTACATCATTAGCCGGATCATGAGGTGGATAGAGAATACTACCCGACATCATATCATGCCCACGTGGTTCGAACATCAGGCCTTTCCTGATCCAGTCAAATTCTTGCAGAAAATGCTGGCGCTTTTCGCTCATGTTCGAGCCGGTAAGCTGAGGCCCTCCACCTGCCACTAACCTAACCGGATTTCCACAGGTATGTGCATCTACACAAAAAAAAGTTTTACTCATGAGATTTCGTTAATTGTTGATTGACCGTTCTGAAAATACCCAGCGGGTTGCCATCTTTCAATTCATCCGGCAACAATTCCTGCTCCCAATCCTGATAAGCCAAAGGCCTGACAAAACGATTAATAGCGGTAGAGCCTACAGAAGTAAAACGACTATCGTTGGTTGCAGGGAATGGACCACCATGTTGCATGGCCGCACAAACTTCTACACCTGTAGGCACACCATTCAGTATAATTCTTCCGGTTTTATCAGTTAACCTGTTTACCAAAGCCTGGTAATCTCTAAGCTCCTGTTTTTCGGCCATTAAGGTAACGGTAAGCTGACCCTCTAACACTTCAACGGCCTGCTCCAGTTCAGCTTGATCCTGGGCAACAACCAACAGAGAATATGGTCCGAAAATTTCTTCACGTAGTTTTGGATTTTTAATAAAATCGGCAGCACTTACCTGAGCTATTTTTGCTTCTGATTGATTTTGAAGTTCCGTATTTTTCACCGTTGATGCCGATAAAAGCACAACACCATCTTCATTTACAACCTCAGCAGAAAGTTTGCCATAATTATGGGCAATACCTTCGGTAAGCATTGTTGCCGATGGAATGGTTGAAATGGCCTCTTTTAAAGCAGTCTTAAAGTTTTCGAGTGCAGGCGATTGTACGGCTAACAATAACCCGGGATTGGTACAAAACTGACCTGCTCCCAAGGTAATGGATGCTGCATATTTTTTAGCCAGTTCTTCTGCCTGGTTTTCTATGGCTAACGGAAGAAAAATTACCGGATTAATACTGCCCATTTCTGCAAAAACCGGAATTGGTTGTTCGCGTTGTTGAGCAAGGTTAATTAAGGCCATACCGCCTTTAAACGAACCGGTAAACGTTACGGCTTTAGTTAAGGGATGTTGAACCAGCCCAGCACCAACAGCGTAACCATCATCATATAACAAAGAGAAAACACCTTTAGGCATTCCCGTTTTTTCTGCTGCCTTAATAATGGCACCACCTACCAAAGCACTGGTTCCATAATGTGCGGGATGCGCTTTAACCACCACCGGACAACCAGAAGCTAGTGCCGATGCGGTATCGCCGCCTGCAACAGAAAAAGCAAGCGGAAAGTTGCTTGCACCAAAAACCACCACTGGTCCGATTGGAATGAGCATTCGCCTGATATCTGGTCTCGGCAAAGGCTGTCTGTCAGGTAATGCCGTATCAATAATGGCATCAACCCAAGAGCCTTCTGCAACCAAACTGGCAAATAACCTTAATTGACCCGTAGTTCTGCCCAATTCGCCCTGTAAACGGGCTAAAGGCAAACCACTTTCTGCTGAAGCCCTGTTTACCAGTTCTTCACCAAGATTGGCAATTTCATCGGCAATGGCATTTAAAAATGCTGCTTTAAGATCTTTGTTTAAGTTTCTGTAGCTTTGAAATGCAGCTGTTGCTGCTGTTAAGGCATCATCAACCAGTTTTTCGTTAGCTTTGAAAAATTCGCCATCAAGCGTTAATCCCGTTGCAGGATTAACAGCTTTAAGGCTTCTTTCATTAACTTCAATATAAGTACCGGCTACAATATTTTTTCCGTTCATATTTGGTTTTTAAACTATTTGCCCCAACTACCTGCAGGTAATTCCGGACGAACAGCTAATGCATCATTAATAATTTTCAATACTTTCTCTCTTTCTGCACCACTTAATGGCAAACGCGGCGCACGAACCGCCTCAGTTCCCAATCCGGTTGCCACCTCTGCTAATTTAATGTATTGTACCAATTTTGCATGAATATCCAACTCAAGCACAGGTAAAAACCAACGGTAAATTTTTAATGCTTCGGCAATGCGATTTTCTTTAACCAACCTGAAAATAGCAACGGTTTCTCTAGGGAAAGCGTCAACCAAACCTGCAACCCATCCATGGGCACCCATTACAATACTCTCCATTGCTAAAGGATCTACTCCGGTAAAGATTTTAAAACGGTCGCCAAAACGGTTGATTAATCTGGTTACATTTGATACATCTCTTGTTGATTCTTTGATGGCCTGGATGTTGTCGTATTTAGTTAAAACCTCGAACATGTCCAAAGTTACTTCGATTTTATAATCAACAGGATTGTTATAAATCATGATTGGCAGACTGGTGCTTTCTGCAACAGCACCAAAAAAGGCTAACGTTTCATCCGGAGCGGCATTATAGCGCATTGGTGGCAACAGCATTAAACCTTGCGCACCAAGTGATTCTGCTTTTTTAGCTACTTCGATTGCTTTTTTTGTAGTTGATTCTGCAATATTCAATAAAACAGGAACGCGACCATTTACCACTGTTAAGGTATGTGATAACAAACCAAACTTTTCTTCATCCGTTAGTACACTGGCTTCGCCTAGCGATCCACCTAATATAATTCCTTCAGCACCTGCTTCTAATTGCGCTTCGATATTTAAATCGAACGCTGGAAAATCTAACTCATCGTTTGCTGTAAATTTAGTGGTTACAGCCGGGAAAACCCCAGTCCATTTGATACTCATTTTAATGTTATGTTTTAATAAATATTTTCAAAATTCATCTCGCCAATTCCCAAAAGCCGGGATCCATCGGCAAATATTACCTCATCATTGATCCACAATCAATGCGTCTAACTGATGTTCAAAGTTAGGAAATCACCAGGCAGCAATATTGTTAGATTTTAACCGATAATGGTCGTAAATGCGCCACTTCAACCAGATAAATCTGGTCTTGGAAAGCAAAATTCATTAATAAAAAGAACGAGAGATGAATAAAAAAGTTATCCTATTGCGCAACATCTCCTCTAAATCAGCTGAATAGAAAAACACCTGTTACCTATTCTATCCAAAGATATTTATTTTGTATTTTTCACCTGAAGGTAATACATAAATTCAATACCCGATGTTGTAAAAAGTGCATCCTGCCCTTTGGCCAGCATAACCTGCTGCCAGTTTTGCGAAGGTATAATTTTTAATGTTGTAATGCCTTCGTTTTTCAGACTTAAAGGCAGGTTGAAACCCTTAACACAATTGCTATACCGGTAAAACGCCTTGCCATCTTTAAGGTAATATTCGAATACCGGAATCTGCACCGTACGGAGATACTGATCAAAAACTTTTGAAAAATTATAACCTGCTTTTTTAGAAATATAATTTTCAATCTGTGCAGTAGTTACCGTTTGATGATAAAAAGTTTGGTTTAGCCCCCGTAATATGGATCTAAAAAGCTGGTCGTTATTTAAACTATGCCTGATGGAATGCAGCATATTGCCTCCTTTCGGATACATATCGCCACTGCCTTGTGCATTTACGCCATAAGGCGGAATAGTGGGGCTATCATTTCTGATACCTTTTCTAATACCGAAATTATACTCGTTTCCAGCGTTAGTGCCAAAGGTATAATCTACAAAAAGTGTTTCGCTGTAGTTGGTGAAACTTTCATGCACCCACATATCGGCCAGGTCATTAGTGGTAATGTTGTTGCCAAACCATTCGTGCCCACTTTCATGAATGATGATGAAATCCCACTTTAAACCCCAACCATTACCAGACATATCTTTACTTCTATAGCCGAATTTATAACCGTTGCCGTAAGAAACGGCCGATTGATGTTCCATACCCGTATGCGAAGCATCGATCAACTGATAACCATCTTCATAAAAAGGATAAGGCCCGAACCAATACTCCATGCTTTTCATCATTTTATGTACCTGATCAGGCATGTAGGTTTTCGCTTTGGGGTAATTATAATCCAGTACCCAATAGTTCACATCGAGTGCGCCCTTTTCTCCGGCATATTTCTCCTTAAAATTTACGTATTTGCCAATGTAAGGAATAATGCAATAATTGCTGATCGGATTTTTAACGTTGTACTGATAGGTAGCGGTACCATCGTGATTATCTTTCTTAAATACCAGGCGACCATTACCCACGGCGATCAACGTATCCGGAACGGTCATGGTTAAAGAAGCACCTAAATCCGGTTCGTCACTTTGATGATCTTTATTCGGATACCACACCGAAGCACCTAGGCCCTGGCAGGCCACTGTCATCCACGGCCGCGAAAGCGAGTCGGTAGTAAAAATAAAACCACCATCCCAGGGTGCTCTTTTGGCCTGGTGAACCTTTCCGTGGTAAAAAATATGGACATTATTCAAAGCAGATAACTTTTGTGCAGGTACATGTACATACCACACACTGCCTACATGTTCGAATTTTAACTTTGAACCGCCATTATATAAAACGCTGTCAATAATTAAGGGTTCCTGTAAATCGATCTGCATGCGGGTGTTGCCATTATTTTGACGCACTACTTTATAAACGATCTTATTTGAACCCATGATGCTTTTATCATTGTAATCTGGCTTAACAGCCAGTTCGTAACGCTGTACATCCCACCAGGTCCGTTCGGCATTCAGGCTGCCCCTTAGGGTGTCGGCTAAAGTATAAACTTTTGTTGGTGACTGCGCAAATAGCAGGGTACTCAACGTTAAGAAAACTAGGTTTAAGGAGATTATTTTTTTCATATTTTTTGCTGGTTATCATGTTGCAATAGCGTATGCTTAATTTGAAAAGCACTTTCAGCTTTTCATCGGTTACGGCAGCCCTGCTATCCCTCCTGCTCTGATGAAGAATCGGGAGCATCCGTTCTATCAGGTTTATTTAACCTGGGTTTGTGCCAAACACCCCGTTTCTATCCCGTGCATCAGCCTGTGTTTTTAGCCCTGACAGGAGCGGGCATTCCGATCCTTCATCGGGATAAAGCGGGTGGCAGGAACCTCCTTTAAAAAAAAACGAATGACCCTGCGCTCCAAAACAAAACTGCTGTTATTTTAATACATTTTCTTATTATCAGCGCATAAATATCAGTTTGAAAAGCAATTGCGGTTTTTCATTGGTTCGACCAGTCCTGCTATCCCTCCTGCACCGATGAAACCTGTGCAACAAGCAAGCATACCGTAAAGCAACCAAAGCAAGTTGCTTAAATCGGGAGCATCCGTTCTATCAGGTTTAGTTAACTTGGGTATGTGCTAAACACCCCGTTTCTATCCCGTGCATCAGCCTGTGTTTTTAGCCCTGACAGGAGCGGGCATTCCGATCCTTCATCACAATAAAGCGGATGGCAGGAACCTCCTTTAAAAAAAACGAATGACCCTGCGCTCCAAAATAAAAAAATCTTTTATTCCAAAGAGCCGCCCATCCTAATAAGCTTCGCTTCTAACCGATTCTATTTCTTCAGTAGTTATGGCTAAATATTTCCCCAGCATCCGGCTTCCATTTTCAGTAATCAGAAAATCATCTTCAACCCTGATGCCAGTAAAGTTTCTAAATTGCTCTAATTTATCGTAGTTAATAAATTCGGCAAACTGATTAGCGGCTTTCCAACGATCGATCAGTTCCGGAATAATATAAACACCTGGTTCTACCGTTAACACATATCCTTTTTCCAGCGCTTTGCCCAATCTTAACGATTTTAAGCCAAACTGGGTAGTATTTTTGGTCAGCTCATCTGTATAACCCACATACTGCTCACCTAAATCTTCCATATCATGTACATCTAAGCCCATCATATGTCCGGTTCCACATTGGAAGAACATGGCATGCGCACCAGCCTGTACCGCATCTTCTATATTACCCTTCATCAGGCCGATATCCTTTAAACCCTGCGCCAGCATTTTGCAAGAAGCCAAATGTACATCTAAATACCTCACGCCCGGGGCCAGCATATTTTTGCCATGCGTATAAGCATTCAATACAATATCATAAACATCTTTTTGCTCAGCGGTAAATTTCTTGCCTACAGGAAAAGTACGTGTAAGATCGCCGGCATAACCTAAAGCGGTTTCTACACCAGAATCGTTTAATACCAGTTGCCCCTCGCTGAGCTGATTGCCATGGTAATGGTTATGCAAAATCTCTCCGCGAACGGTTAAAATAACAGGATAGGCCAGATTGCTGCCCGAGGCTAATGCAGCACCTTGAATTTTAGCGGCAAGTTCGCGTTCATACATACCAGGTTTAGCCTGCTGCATCACCATTAAATGAATATCGGCAGATATTGCTGCTGCACGATCCAGCTCTTCAATTTCTTCAACAGATTTAACAGACCGTTGTGCTACTACCGCCTTAATAAAACCAATTGAAGCTTTTTCTTTAAGTTGATCAATAGACAGGTTGAGCCAGCTGGCCAATTTAATTTTATTCTCAGATCGGTAAGGTGGTAAGAAATGAATCTCACGTTTTTTATCTAAATATTGTTTCAGATAAGTGTTTAGCTGGGCATATGGCAGCACTTTAGTTAGGCCAGCATCCAGACTTTTTTCTTCCAGTGTTTTCTGCCTGCCCATCCATACAATATCATCAATGCCCATTTCATCACCGAAAAGAATCGTCTCCTCTTCATCCAGGTCAATAATGGCGCCTAAGGATGGATCGTTGATACCAAAATAATATAAAAAGGTACTATCCTGCCTAAAATGATAGGTATTGTCCTTATAATTCATCGGGCTATCTTCATTACCCAAAAAGAGTAATATTCCCGAATTTATTTTTGATTTTAATGCTGCTCTTCTTTCGAGGTAAACTTTCTTTTCAAACATATTTTTTCAGTTAAGCAAATATCCCAAAAGCTAATTTTATTCAACAACAATTAATTACAATGGCTAAAATATGGGGTGTATCTGCAAATTATAAGCTATTAATCCGCCGTAAAAGTCACAATAAATTTCATTTTGACGAAATAGAAATGAAGAATCAGCTAAAAATTAAACCATATACTGCTGTCATGCTTGTTATTTAAAAAAATTATATATAAATAATTGTAATTTAAAATATTGACATATTTCATTTAAAGTATTACTTATTATTTTAACAATTTTTCATCAGCATATCGTTTTAAAAAAGGTATTATAATAATTTTATCAATTTGATTATCAATTTATATAATGAACTGTATTAAATCTATTTATAATATAGAAACTTCAAACTGCTCATTATCTTATTCAAATAAATCATAATTAGATTTTCTTATTATCTAATCGTTATCTCAATTTTGTCCGTAGTGTTAAGCGCAGCGTCACTACGGATTGATGAATGGTGTTGAGTTGTAAATTCAATAGCGAAACAACGAGTCAGAGACTCTATTTTATTCCATCATCCGTAGCGCCTTTCAGAACGCTACGGATAGACCTGATAAATCAATCCTGTCCGTAGTGTTAAGCGCAGCGTCACTACGGATTAATGAATGGTGTTGAGTTTTTAAACTCAATAGCGAAAGAACAAGTCAGAGACTCTATTCCATTCTTTAATCCGTAGAGCCTTTCAGAACGCTTCGGATAGACCTGAGCAGCATCATTACTCAATACTGTCCGTAGTGTTAAGCGCAGCGTCACTACGGATTGATGAATGGTATTGAGTTTTAAACTCAATAGCGAAATAACGAGTCAGAGACTCTATTCCATTCTTTAATCCGTAGCGCCTTTCAGAACGCTACGGATAGACCTGAGCAGCGTCACTACGGAGTGATGAATGTTGTTGAGTTTTAAACTCAATGACGAAACAACGAGTCAGAGACTCTATTCCATTCTTTAATCCGTAGAGCCTTTCAGAACGCTACGGATAGACCTGATAAATCAATCCTGTCCGTAGTGTTAAACGCAGCGTCACTATGGATTAATGAATGGTGTTGGTTTTAAATTCAATAGCGAAACAACGAGTCAAACACTCTATTTTATTCCATCATCCGTAGCGCCTTTCAAAACGCTACGGATAGCACGGATAGATGTTTGATGGTGATGGTTGATTATTTTTGAAGAATGACTTCGGTGGTGTGATCTTTTGCCAGCGGGAATTCATACCCTCCCCTTTTCTCTGTGCTTTTACTTTTTACTGAATAAACACCTGTTCCTTTAACTTTTGCAGGTTGCGATAACCGCAGTAAGGCGTTAGCCGTATATTCACCCGCTTTAGCAAGTTTTAGCCGGATTTCACCATTTATGGTATTATAGTTTACTTCATCAATGGTGCCGGCATCAAGACTGATCCAAAGCCCTGCTGGCGCAATGTAAACTGATGATTTTGCTGCCGTAGTCAATTTGACATTGACCGTATTGCCAGTTTTATTCAGATTGCCACCAAAAGCTAACCATCCGAATTCAGGATGATTTAAAATGTAAGAGGAAGTATTAACCGCGTAACCAAAAAAACCTGAGCCATAATCGCCCGTAATCCCGTCATTTTTCAAAGTTGACGGATAAGCATGGAATGCTGCTGGCGCAAAACCTTCCTGGGTAATATTAGAAATGCCGCCCAACAGGCCGCCATAACCTGCTCGTAAAAGATAGAAATCGCCAGGGTTTTTACGGTAATCCATTAAAACGGGAATGGCGTTAAGTGCTGAACCGTAATGATGGATCATCCTTTCGATACGCGAAAGTTTACCGCCATAAAGAAAATCCCAGTACCTACGGGCATTACCATTGTACGCCCAGTGCGGCAATACAGGCATATAGGCCAAAATGGCATCAAGCGTTACATTTGCTTTATCCTGGTAGCCAAAATAACTCGACCATACGTAAACTTCTTCTTGACCTGTAGAATCCCAAGGCATTTCACTACCAAATGGATATTGCAACGAGCGCCAGTGGTTGGCCCGTTTTTTCATTTCATTTTCTAACCGGGTAGCTTCCGCGGTTAATCCCTCATTTTTGAGGTCGTTTAAGATGAGATAGAATACTGTACCTTCCATCTGGCCAAATTCTGAATAGTAAGGTGCAATATTAACCATAGCCATACCTGTTTCGGCAGCATCAATAAGATGTTGTTTCCAGCTCTGCTCTGCTATAAGGCCTCTATAATTACGTGCCAAACGGTACATCACCCAGTGGGCCGCTGCAACATGCGGGTAATTGTAAGATCGGCCGAGGTTATCAGCCTCTTTTTTTGGCCATGCAGACCATACTTTAAAGTTAATGTTTGCATCATAAGTACCCTTAGGAAGTGAATCTGGTGCATAGTAAAACAAGCTCTTTTTTACACCATATTTTTGGGGGCCGCTTTTAAGCTGTAACCTGCCAAACATTACGCTATCTACAAATTGTTTAAGTTTATCTACTTCTTCTTTTTTGGGCTGTACCAATTGTTTCATGATTGCGCCTAACCAAGAACCTGCACCTCCCTCATCGCTTAAACCAGAAATCCATGCCCGGTTATCCTGCACTACCTGCTGTTGCTTTTCATTGTCGTAGGTAATCACCGAAGGAGTTCTGTTAAAAACAGGATCCGGCTGGTTAAACCACTGCCTGGTAGTTAAAAAATTACCATAACTCGCAATCACACTACTTTCAGGATCAATCACTTTGTAGTTTATGGTTTGTTCCAGGCCATCTTCATAAGTAATGGATAACCTCGCCCTTCCCCATGTATTCCCCTTTACCGAATAACTTTTCCAACCGTTTTTGGTTGAGCCTGACGACACAACTCTTAAGGCATTTTCGGGCTGAACCTGAATAGCTTTTATCTTTTTGGGGTAATTTATGAATAGTTTCCCTTCAACATCTCTGGCTAGCACATAACCCGGAACAGATATGGCTACCGGTCTCTTGTTTTCAATCAATTTATCCTCGATATCTTTCGCGGTACCCGAAAGAATAAACTGAAGGGCGTAACTCCTGCTTTCGCCTGGTTTTAAAACTGTTGAAGTTGGGGTGTTCCATTGCTCGGCATTTTTCCACTCGTTTTCAGCATGGGCTTTACTATACACCATCCATTCGTAAAAACCTTCAAAAGCAATTCCTCTTGGCGTCCGGTCGTCATTAAGCGGATTGTAAGCTTCAAATGGTGTATGCCCTAATGGTGCAACCAGTAAAGAAGGTGCATGTCCGCTTAAGCGGGTAACCTGTAAATAACCGGCATCTTTTCCAATGTAGGGATCATAAAATACATTCTTGGCATGGGTCTGTTCCAGTGTACGCCCTTCTAAAATATTGTCAAAAATCATCGGTATTCCCAATGCACCAATTTCAACGTTTCGATCCGTTTTGTTTTTAAGTTCGAAACGCAGTACAAGTTTCCCATTAACCATTTCCCAGGTCCGTTTCACCTGTAACGAAATATCAGCAGGAAGTGTAGCTGCAAGATCAGCAGCAGCAAGGGCATTTTTACCTGCCTGGATGCTTTTTACAGGACTCCGTTTTGCCGCAGTGCTGTAGCTCTTCCAGCCTTCTTCGCCAGTGTAGCGTAATTTTAAATTGATATCGCCCAAGTGGTACAGACCATCTGAACTCCGCACTTTTAAACTATCGCCGGGTACAAAATCGAAATCTTTAACCAATTTTGGCTGGAGACCTGCTACGGTTTGAGATGATTTAACGAGCTTTAAATTAAACGCCCCGGCATTATAAGATGAAAAACCATTTTCCAAACCTAAAGTGGAAGGCCTTTTTCCTAAGGCAAGCCAAGGCGACTGGGCCTGGACAACCTCAATATTCACTAAAAATAAAACAAAGCAAAATATTGCTACAAAAGTGTTTAAGAATAAATATTTATTTTTTGTTGGCTCAATAATCATGACGAAACGCAGATTTTGTGAATTTAGTTAACCAAAAGTAAAATTTAAAAGTAAAGCGTACACCGAAATTTTAAAATAGCGCAAAATCGGTAAAGAATTGGTGTATTTATAGTAAGTTCGGCCTGTTAAAATAAGTGAATGGCAGATCAGATGGTAAATAGCAGGAATTGCTTTCCTAGGTCAAAATATTAACCACATGGGGATATAAGAACATTAAAAAACTGATCACTAAGTGGAAGGATCCTCGATAAGCTCAGACTGACAAAGTTTATATTAAACTCCATTTAGTTTCCCGCAGATTACGCAAAAAACGCAGATAATATATGATGGATTGCATAGGCTGCTGAAAAGACCATCTCAGCAACGATGATAGCTTAAGAGGTCAGCTTATTCGAAAAAATTGGTGTGAAAAGCACATTTACTCACCGCATTATCATTCCCAACCTGATTGGGAATGATAATGTATTGGTACGGTTTGTACATTGAGGTTCCGACCGTTCGAATTTACGACCGTTATTTATATTACTGTTAATAAATAATTAAACAGGCTGACATTTACCTTTCAACCAGTTGGCTTCTTCCTCTAACAGCATGGGTTGTAGCTTCTCGAACACCATCTGGTTGTATTGATTTAGCCACTCGATCTGATCTGCCGATAAAAGCGTTTTATTGATGATAGTGGTATCGATAAAACACAAGGTTAAGGTTTCGAAAGTGAGAAAGTTGCCAAATTCACTACTGCTGCCAGGTACACATAAAACAAGGTTTTCAATGCGTACGCCGTGTTTTCCCGGGCGATAAATACCAGGTTCAATGGAGGTTACCATGCCTGATTTAAAAACTACGTCTACATTAGCCGGACTAATATTCTGAGGTCCTTCATGTACATTCAGAAAAAAGCCTATTCCATGTCCGGTTCCATGCCCAAAATTTATAGCATGTTCCCACAGCGGTTTTCTACAGATCGAATCGATCTGATAACCTTTGGTACCTTCCGGAAAAATTAGTTTAGAGCCTTCTATTAACCCTTTTAGCACTAAAGTATAATCATCGGCCTGGGTTGCAGAACATTTACCAATGGGCATCACCCTGGTAATATCGGTTGTGCCGTATAAATATTGTCCTCCTGAATCGACAAGAAACAAACCATCATCTAAAATTTCCTGATTGCTTTCTGCTGTTACGTTATAGTGTGGCAATGCACCGTTTGCATTGTAACCCGCTATGGTATTAAAACTCAAACCTACGAAAGATTCTTGTTCTGCTCTGAATGAAGCCAGTTTTTCTGCCGCAGACCATTCTGTAATCTGTTCCTTACCTGAACGCTCTTCCATCCATTTAAAGAACCTCGTCAGAGCTACACCGTCATGCAACATTGCTTTCCGGATATGCTTAATTTCGGTATCGTTCTTTAAACTTTTTAAATTTGTGCTCGGATTAATACCTGAAATGATTTTACCACCTTTTGGCAAACATTCAAATAAGCCGAAACAGGTACGTTTTGGATCAATAAAAATCCGGATATCTTCTGGTAGTTCTTTTAGTGCTGCAGCCACTTCAGTATAGGGATGCAGTGCTACACCTTGCTGATTTAATGTCTGGATATCCGTTTGCGATAGCTTTTGTTTGTCTATAAATAGTTTAACCTCTTCCGGTGTTATTAAAGCAAAACTTAAAGTTACCGGATTATAATCTACGTCTTGCCCGCGTAAATTAAACAACCAGGCAATATCATCAAGTGATGAAATTAAATGATAATCTGCTTTATTTATGCTTAAAACTGTCCTCACCTCATTAATTTTAGCTGAAATGCTAAGTCCTGCAGCTTCCTCATTGATTAAAAAAGCATTTTCTACAGGCAGCCCTACCCTATCCTGCCAGATGTCGCTAATAAAATCAACATGGATTGTTTCTATTTCATCCTGAGCCAAATTATGCTGTAACTCCCGGGCCAATGCCACTGTGATGAGTTCGTAATTAAAACCTACCTTTGCTCCTCTCGGCAGCACCTCGCATA
Organism: Pedobacter sp. BG31; assembly: GCF_042464845.1. Lineage (NCBI taxonomy): Bacteria > Pseudomonadati > Bacteroidota > Sphingobacteriia > Sphingobacteriales > Sphingobacteriaceae > Pedobacter > Pedobacter sp. BG31. The sequence goes on along the minus strand of NZ_JBHNZK010000006.1, from coordinate 94,616 downwards.
ACCAACTGATATACTCCGGGGTGTGCGGCACTTTTAGTCTTACCAGTTCGTAACCAGTACCTGTCAATTGTGCTTCGGCCTGTGTAAAATATCTCGAATCGGTCCACAAACCGGCAAAATCCTGAGTAATAACCAGCGTTCCGGCAGAGCCTGTAAATCCACAGGCGAAGGAAATGGCCTTATAATGTGCAGGTAAGTACTCACTAATGTGCGGATCTGCAGCGGTAATAATATAAGCATCTACTTGTTGAGCGAACATTAATTGGCGTACGGCCTGTAATTTTTCTGCAAAGGTCATCTAAGAATTGTTTTATTGGGTCAAATTTAAATATTACAGCGACATCTTAAAATAAACCAATATTAATACAACCGATGTTTCGCTTATTTTTGGTTGAAATCAGGTTCAATAAGAGCATTATAGTAGCTGAGCAAATAAATTGTTGATTATAAATACTGCTTCTCCGCAGCTTGTAAAAGCTTTTCGATTAAGGAGCCGTCAAACGCTGACCGGGAGCGCAGCGGAAAGGTATACACTAAACCGAGCGTTAGGCAAGCTCATCGAAAGTAATTCATTTCAGTGTCGTTCCTGCTAAAAAGACGCAAACTACGAAGTAGCTACAAGTCATTGTAAATATTATTTCTACCTGTAAAAACAAGTTTCAGCCTGAAGAATGGTCCGATATGGAAAGTTTATGAAACCGTATTTTAATTCAATAATGATCGAATTCAGGTCTTCAGGTGAACATATCCGGAGAGGTTAAACATACCGGTCTATTGCCGGAGCTTTGATTACCTGGTAAGAATCTGATTTCTGAAAGCAGCGTATGTTAAAAACAAGGGCCGATTCCCGCTCGGCCAATGCATGGATGCCCAATGTAAAACGTTGTTTAAAACTTTTGGTACAAGCCTCTCTATGGCAGATTATTTCATAACGCTGCAAATTTTCTACAATCACATCAAGCACATACCTTGGCCATTGTTTTTTGATTAAATCGGGTAACCAGCTAAACTGCTGCGTATCTATTAAATCACCCATCTTTTCAATAACCAACGGGGGAATATCTTCACCTACAATCTGGGTCCAGTTTCCTTCAACTTGATCAATAATACCTAATACCTTACATCCGGATATAACCAACCAGGGATCTGTCATACCTGCGCGCATCATTTGATAGGGTATAGCTGCTGAAAGTTCCTGTTCAAAAAGGTAAGTAAGTTGGATCATAGCGATATCAATTGTTTATCGGCAAATTATTAAGTCGTAACAGTTTATCAATTGTACCGGTAAAAACGCTTCATTGAAATCGGCTTGCCGAGATAACATTCAAAATTAGAGTCTATTCTCCTCACTTCATTTTCCAGGTGAGAGGAAGCGTAGATTACGAACCTCGCTTTAGAACGGAGATGCTGAGATAGTTCAGTACCTTTCATCCCATCCATATCAATGTCCAAAAAAAGAAAGTCGATTTGGTCGCCCGCACTAATTGTTTTTAATGCGTCAACAGGATTATCAAAGGCATCAGCTAATTTTAAAAAATGTGTGTCTTCAATATAATCAAGAAGTACATCTATGGCGTGCTGTTCATCGTCAACAATTGCACAACTATAATACATAAGCAAATTTAGATAGGTTACACCAAACTTAACATATCTTAATCCGAATCCATATAGAAAGACATAAAAAGGGTAAAATTACGGTAACTGTTTAAGTATTAATCAGACGAAATTTCTGTTTTATGCATTTTCAAAAAGCGTTCAAAAAAAAATACCAACTATTTAATGGCCGGTACATCGCGTTGCACAGCAGGTTAAATTCATTCATCAATACTCCATATATTGCTCCTCAAAGCTACCATCAGCGTATAAATCGATTATTCCGTAGCCAGGTGCAGTTTCTCTTCTGTTCCCCTCCCACCAGGCACCAGATACCGCACCATTACAGAGATAGGTTACATTGTTATAGACCACTTTATCGCGCATGTGCAAATGACCGCTTAAACACAATCTTACATTGGGATGCGAGTAAAAAAGATGAATAATTTTAGCGGTATCGGTATGCATATCTCCACCCAACATCGTCCATTTGTTCACAACATTATCTTCTATCATCAATAACGCAGTAAGGATTGGAATATGGGACATCACCATCACCGGCATGGTTTTACCGGTATTTTCCAGTTCGTTTTTTAACCAGTTGAATTGCTCATCACCAAGTTTACCAATATACCAGGTATTGTCTATATCCAAATGGGTACTATCCAGCACAATGATTTTCCATCCGTTCTGTATCAGGCTGTAATAAGGTTTAACCAACTGCAATTTATCCATAGCGTATTTCTTCCCATAAAAAACTTCGCCTTTGCTATCTTCATTCCACCAGATATCGTGGTTACCCAAACAATAACTTACAGGGATGCTACATTCGTTTTTCATGGTTTCCTGTACCAGTTTCCATTGGCCGTTAATGGCACCAATATTTTCTTGGTTCATATCGAAAACAATATCTCCACCATTTAAAATCAGATCTACTTTTGGCAATTGTGCCTGTAAATGGTGCAAACATCTGGCAAATCTTGCCGGTGCATTAAACTGGTTCTTCAGGTGTACATCTGTAAGATGCGCAAGCCTTAAAACAGGCTTTTTCTCAGTGGTTAACGAAACTTTCGACAATGCTGGCAGCAAAAAAAGGCCACCGATACTTTTGAGTGCAGATCTTCTTTCCATCAGTTTTTTATTATTTAAAACGAGTATTGTAATTATGATGCTAGATTAAGAAAAAAGCGGCGCTGTAGTAGGTACAGAAACCGCTATAGGGATATTTTTTCCTTATTTACTTATTTAGCTTTTACCAGATGAAAGGCTTGAATAATTTTATGAAAAATTTGATTATTGGGATAAACACCGTTGAAATTTTGTGCACCAGGGCCATAAGCGAAAACCGGAACCATGATCCCCGTATGATCGTTGGTACTAAATTCGCCCCTCACCATTCCTTTATCGGCATCGCCATCTAAAAGTGTTAGTCCACCTGTTTCATGATCGGCAGTTACAATAACCAATGTTTCGCCGTCCTGATCAGCAAAGCGCAGTGCCTCGGCAACGGTACGGTCGAAGTCGTGAAATTCGGTAACCAGATAAGGCAGATCGTTGCTATGACCACCGTAATCAATCTGCGCACCTTCAGCCATGATAAAGAAACCAGGTTTGTTTTTCGATAAAATCTGCAGGGTGTGTGATAAGGAATTTTTAAGCATATCGCCACGGCCTTTTATAACCGGCCTGGTGGCAGAATCATCCAGCAAAACCAATTGTTTACCTTCATCCTGCTTTTCAAAATCAGTCAGATTATTGGTTAAGTGAAAACCTTTAGCTTTTAAATCAGCCAAAAGCCTGCTGTTTTTATTTTGCTCGAAAGCTTTGCGGTTAGAACCAACTAAAACTTCGGCCTTGCTGGTCAACAGATCACTCGCAATTGCGCCGTTATAAGATCGGTCGAGCTGATGCGCGTAAAATACCGCTGGCGTGGCATCAGTCAGGTCGCCGGCTGTGATGATGCCACTTTTAATACCGAAAGCAGATAAGGTATCTACCAAATTGGTTTTATTCTGATCATCAGGTCCCATTCCAATGTAACGGTTATTGGTTTTATAACCTATGGCCATGGCACTCCCGCCCGCGGCAGAATCGGTGTTTCCGGCATCGGCAGCAGCGGTTTCAGAAAAGCCGATGTAATGGAATTTGGCCATGTTCAGCTCACCGTGATTGGCAATCAAACCCGCATGGATGGCAGCCAGTCCCATCCCGTCACCAATTAACAAGATGACTTTTTTTGGCGCCTTATTCTGCCCGTCGGTTTTGTATGTGGGTGTGTAGGTTGTATACGGCTTTGGATTGGTATAACTCAATTTATCCTGATTCAGATAAAAATCTTTCAGTTTGGTTGGTTTATCGGTATTAATCCAATCAGCGCCTAACCTTTCGAGCACAATCCAGGTATTCGGACTATCCTGTGAAGCCCAGAACCGGAAAGGTTTGCCTTTCTGATGTGCCTGTTCTATTGTAGACCTAATTTTCAATTCATCGGTTTTGGTCGGGTTGCCCTTTCCATTCCATATGGTATGATTTTTCAAATCATCGCTGATCATTGCTACCCTTCCTAATTGTGCATTGGTGTAAATGGTTGTTGGTCTGCCATCAAAAGATAATTTTTCATCATAATTTTTAAAATCTGCCGGGGCAGGCATATCGCCACTAATTACCACTTTAATGGCATTAGCATTCTTTTTGGCATCAAATACTTCTCCATAAGCTTCAAGCTCTTTCAGCAATACCGGGAGTACATGTTGGTAATCTTCTTTTACGTCAACTACCAGTTGCAACCTTAAGGCCGCATTGGTGTAAGGATGATTTCCTTTTGCTTTAAAAAAGCTGGCCAGCGGATCGAGGTATATTTTTTTAAGTGTAAAACCCGGCTTAATTTCTGAAGCTTCATGTGCGACATACAATTCACCATCTTTTAAAAAAACGTCTGCCTCAATGGATCCCATTTCGGCATAATATGCAGTAAGAAGCGGAATATCCTGCTTATAATCATTGTGACTATGCCCATGGTTCGCGTTTAGCCTCACCTGGGCAGATGCACTTTGCAGCCCCAGCACAAAGGCCATTGCCGCAAAGTTTATTGCTATTTTTTTTACCATCCTGGGTTTTGTTTAATTACACCCGCACTGTTATCAATTTCTCTTTGTGGTACGGCCCAAACATCGTGTACCTGTGGATTGAAAGTTCTTGCCGGCCAGATCACACTGCCATCATAATCGTGCAAAGGTTTGGCATATGTAGCTTGCGCATCGCCCCATCTCACTAAATCGCGGTGACGATCTGCCCATTCTCCGGCAAGCTCATTTCTGCGTTCGCGTTTAAGGTCATCTATAGTCATTCCCGTTTTAGCCCCTAAACCGGCCCGCAGCCTGATTTTGTTCAGTTCGGTATCGCCCGCGCCCGCACCGCTCAGGTTAATGGCAGCTTCTGCTTTAATCAGCAATACTTCTGCATAACGCATTAAGGGTACATTTAAATCAGTTGTTCCATTATCTCCGTTGGGGTTAACATGGGTTGGGATCGGGTTGGCATAAGAAAATGGCTCCATGTATTTTTTAAACTGGTAATTTGAAGTTGCCCCTCCATCTTTAGTAAAGGTGCGTTCTGCGCCAAAAAACATGAATTTATCACCAGGTTTTAAAATAGTTGCTTCCCTGCGTTGATCGCCAGCTTCGTATGAATCGTAAAGTTCTTTGGTTGGCAGGTAATAGCCCCATCCGTTATAAATACCCCAGGCTTTATTCGTTAACATTACTCCAGGGAGTTTGCTTCCCCAGCCGGTTCCGCCTCCGCTAGGTGTACATACTACCGACCAGATATACTCTTTAGACCAGTTATTTGAAGCTTTAAAAACATCTGCAAAACCTGTACTGATTAAATCATGCTGCCCGGAGTTGATTACCATATCTGCGTATTTAGCCGCATTGGCATAATCTTTTTTGAATAGATATACCTTAGATAAATAAGCCCATGCTGCCGTTTTATGTGCTTTACCATAATCAGCAGGTTTCATTGCCGAAAAAAATGGAAGATTGTCAGCCGCTTTTAAAAGAAGCGAAATAATATAATCATAGTTTTCATTTACATTGCTGGCGCGGGGAATTGCCTGCGATGCGTCGGTTTCGGGTTTCACAATCGGCACACCTGCTTTATCGTTTCCGTAATTTGCAGCCAGCTGAAAATAGACCAAACCTGCATTGAAATAAGCATCACCAATAATCTGTTTCTTCAAACTTTCATCCATATTGATATTGGGCACATTGGTGATGATATCGTTGGCACGTTTGATAATGGCATAACGCATGCTCCACTGCGTTTCCGTATAACCACCGCCTACATATGTACGGTTAAAGTTTTTAATGTTATCAGCCTCTGGCTTGTTACGGCCGGTAACCATATCATCGCTGGCATTGATAAACCAGAACATCCCGCGACCATAAAAATCCTCTGCATTGTAGAGTTCGTACATTCCGCCTTCGGCTTTCAGGGCGTCCTCTTTAGTTTTCCAGAAATTCTGCGCCGATGGAGAACCTTCCGGTGTAATATCAAGCTGTTTTGTGCATGAAGAGAAAACAGCAAGGGCGGCAAATGCCATATATTTTAAATTCTTTTTCATTGTTGTTGTGATTATAAATTTACGCTTAAACCCAGGATAAAACTTCTGGCTTGAGGATAACGGCCAACATCCACTCCATTGTTGTCCATTCCGATTTCGGGATCGAAGCCTGAATATTTAGTAATGGTGAAAAGATTGTTTGCCGTAGCATAAATCCTGACACCGCCTGTTTTTAACTTGTTAGCGATCGATTTTGGCAGGCTATAACCCAAGGTTACGTTGCGGATACGCAGATAAGAGCCATCTTCTATATAAAAATCAGAAGCTGCAAAGTTTCCGTTGGCATCGCTGGTTGAAATAATCGGCACTTTGCCCCCCGGATTCTCCGGCGACCAGGCATCCAAAATACCAACCAGTTTGTTATAGGAAGGTCCGGAAGCACTATAAGTAGTACGTTTTACCGCATTAAACAACTTATTACCCTGAACACCCTGAGCAAAAATATTGAAATCGAAATTTTTATAACTTGCATTGAAACTCAATCCGTAAGAGAAATCAGGATAGGCGCTGCCTGCAAAATACCGGTCTTTGCTATCAATTGACCCATCGCCGTTGATATCTACAAATTTAAAATCACCTGCTTTTGCATTCGGCTGGATTTTTTGTCCCTTCGCATTTTTATAGTTATCGGCTTCTGCCTGACTTTGAAAAATACCATCGGTTTTTAACACATAGTAACTGTAGAGCGCCTGTCCAACCCTATTGGTCAACGGTGCAACCTCGTTACGGAAATTGGTGGATACCACCTGGTTTTCCATACCCGGTATAAGTTCTTCTATTTTGTTATTTACTTTCGTTAAAGTTGCGTTTACCGAGTAAGTGAAGGCTGCATTTTTATCGCTGTTATAAGTTAATCCTAGTTCAATGCCTTTATCTTTTACCTTACCTGCATTAATGATCTGCGTATTTAAACCTGCCGTTCCAGGTAATGTCCTGGTCAGGATCATTTTATCGATTTCTTTGATAAAATAATCTCCAGTAAGATTGAAACGTCCCAATACCGCTACATCAACACCAAAATTGGTTTGTTTAGATTCAGCCCATGCTATGTTAGGATTGGCCAAAACCGTTTGAACATAACCATTTTGTAAAGCTGGTGTTTGTCCGAAATAACTTTGTGTCGGCATTAATAATGGATTAACCGCATCAGAGGTAAGTGTTCCTAAATTACCAAGAAAACCATAGCTACCTCTTAATTTCAGTTCATTTAACCAATTTATATCTTTAAGAAAATCTTCTTTGCTCATTACCCATCCAACCGAAGCCGAACCATAATTTCTGGTTCTGTTATTTTTAGAGAGCAAAGATGATCCATCACGGCGACTGATTAACGAGAACAGGTATTTTTCGCGATAGTTGTAGTTTGCCCTTAAAAACAGTGACGAAAGCGCCTGTGCATTATAACCGCTCGAAGAAGGCTGTATAACCGTGGCATTCATTAGATATCTATATTGTACTGATTCATCGTCAAAACCAGAGCCTGAAGAATATAAACTACGGAGCTGTGTTTTTTGAAATGAATACCCTCCTGTAAGATCAATTTGATGATTACCAAAAGTACCTTTATAGTTTAACACTTGTTCTGTTAGTAAATCGCTGTTACGGTTACTGCGTTCCACTAAACTATTGCTCAATACCGGCTTTCCTACTTCAGGTCTTTTAGGTGTAAAGCTTTTAAATGATGCGTCTGTTTTGGTAATGCTTAAATTAGACCTGAAAGTTAAACCTTTGGCCAATTTAATATTAGCATAAGGATTAATTACCAACACATTTACAGGATTGTTGATATCAATACGCATTAAATCGGCAACAGGATTTACAATATCACCATAATCGCCGGCATAAGGCCCCGGCAAACCCGCAAAACTACCGTCGGCATTGTAAGGTGTAGCATTTGTAGGATAATAAATGGCTGAAAGTAAAGCACCGGTATAATCGCTGCTGGTATTGGCACCATTTCCATTGGTGCTGCTGTACGAAAGGTTTTCGCCCACTTTTAACCAATCGGTTACTTCATGCTCGGTATTGATCCTGAAATTGTAACGTTTGGTTTTGGTATTTAACACAATCCCTTCAGCATTACGGTAATTAAAACTGAGGTAATAATTAGATTTTTCGCTCCCGCCATTTATCGCCGCGTTGTAATCCTGTAATAATCCAGTTCTAAAAACCTCATCCATCCAGTTGGTGCGGGTAATCTGCCCGTCAGGATACTTTGCCGGATCAAAAGCTGGTAATAGATTGCTACCGCCATTTTTTGCGGCCGTCGCTGCCACCTGTGCGCGTTGTTGCGCATTTAAAGGTTCCAGCTTTTTCCATGCGCTTTGTTGGCCCAATTTAGCGTCAAAACTGATCTGCATTTTCCCGCTTTTGCCTTTTTTGGTGGTAATTAATACTACACCGCCCGAAGCCCTTGCGCCGTAAATGGCAGCAGATCCATCTTTTAAGACTGAAATTGATTCGATATCATTAGGATTAAGCTGTGGCGTACCTGAAAATATAGAACCATCGATTACATAAAGTACATTTTCTCCATTAATACCACCCGATCCGCGGATATTGATACGTGGTGCAGATGTTGGGTCGCCGCCCTCATTGGTCACGATCACACCTGGTGATTTTCCGGCCAATACTTCCCCAACACTGTTTAATGAACGTGAAGAAAGTTTATCCAACCCAACAATACTGATTGCCCCGGTTAGGGTTTCTTTTTTCTGCGTACCGTAACCCACAACTACAACATCAGCAAGTGTAGAGCGTTCTTCTTTCAAAACCATGTTAATGACCTGTTCTTCGCCTACTTTTGCTTCCCTGGTCTGGTAACCGATCATAGAAAATGAAAGCAATGCATCAGCACCAACTGCAATGCGATAAGCACCGTTTCCATCGGTAATGGTACCACTTTGTGTGCCTAATACTTTTACAGATACGCCCGGAAGTGCCAAACCTGTTGTATCTCTTACTATTCCTGTAATTATCCGGTCTGGTTTATTCATTACGGCGTTGTTTAAAATCACATATCCGCCTTTTTCCAGCACCTGCAAACCAAGTCTGTCTAAAAGCGACCTTACAGGCTCGCTGGTAAAATCGCCGCTTACCAACATGTTTTTTTGTTGTAGCTGATCTGGATTATACACAAAACTGAGTCCGGTACGTGATTCGATTTCTTTGATGATCTCGGTAATCTTGCGGCCTTTACCTATAGTAAGGCTAACCCTGGTTTTCTCTAGTTTCTGTGCCATACCTGCCGAAGCGAGGATTGAGCTACAAAAAATGCAGAGAATTGTAAATGTTAAACATGAGTATTTCATGATCTTATAAAGAGCTGGTGTCCGCTTGGCGGAGGTTGTTTTCATTGCTTAATTTGTTTGATTTTGTTTTTGTAAAGCTTTATTTATGCTGGCTTTGTTGCCAGGAAGAGAGATTGCGGCACCTGGTCTTACCAGTAACCGTACATAATTCTATATCATATCCTTATCTCATCTGTATATTTTAAATGATTTATGATTTTTTGATGCGTTGAACCTGAGGTGGTGCAGACTGCAGAGAATATCCAGAATCTCCTCCGGTGATTGTGTGCTGCTAAAAGATGCAGTTGTTTTAAGTTTGCCTAGAGCGCTATCGTTTAATAGAATTTTAATGCTGTATACATATTGGAGTTTAGTAACCACCTGATCAAGCGTTGCTCCATCAAAAGCATATTTGATAACAGCAGACGTTTTACTTTTGCGGATGGCAGTACGACCGTTATTTTTATCATAAGTTAAAGACTCGTCCTTAACCAGCGTACCCAGGTTGCCTTTTGGATTGCTGACCGCAACTTTACCCGTAACCACGGCAACCTCAAGATGCTTACTGGCCTGATAAGATTTTATTTTAAAAGAGGTACCCAAAACGCTAATGTTTACACCAGCACTTGTATGCACGGTGAATGGTCTTTTCTCCTGATGGGTTATATCGAAAAATGCCTCACCCTCTTCAAGTTCGATTTGGCGGCTGTTTGAAGCAAATATTTTAGGATAGCAGAGTTTTGCCGAAGGGCCTAATAATACAACCGAACCATCGGGCAAGATAATTCGCTTCTGCTGCGTAGCTCTGTTAATTACGGTTATCTGATTTTCAGACGGTATTTCAGTATTCAGTTTCCAAATAACAACCCCCACTGTAACCATCAAGAGTATGGCGGCGGCAACCCTGATAAAAGATCCGAGTTTGAATACGCTGCCAATTGTTAACTTCCTGCGCATAGCAACCTGAAGTTGGGCAAACATTTGCGCACCTATTGCAGCTTTACGGTCGGCAGGTACAACCACATCTTTTACCTGGAATGTGGCATACCACTCTTCAACCTTTTTTTGCTCTTGTGGACTTGCCTGCTCATTGAGATATTTTTGCAGCAGTTCCTTTGCCTGTTCTTCTGTCATTTACATACATGTCAGTTGAAAAGCAGAATGGTACTAACCAAAAATGTTATCAGTAAATTAACTTTATGTTAAGCCAATCAATACAGTAATTAATATGATATAAGACAGGCTTTTTTTGAGCAATTTTAAAGCAGCGGAGAGCTGATTTTTTACAGTCTGAACCGAAATATCCAGTTCTGATGCAATTTCTTTTATCGATTTATCTTGTTTTCTGCTCATTGAGAAAACCATTTGCATTTTTTCAGGCAGCAATGCAATGGCAGAATCCACTTCAAGATGAAGCTCCTTTAAAAGGAGTTTATCATCGGCAGCAATCGTCTCTTTTTCATCCATTAAAGCACTAAGCGCTGTTTGATGCTGCGCTTTGAGTTTACCTGATCTAAAATAGTTGATCACTTTATATTTTACAGCGCCATGCAGGTAAGCCCCCAAACTGGAGGAGAGGTTAATCGTTTTATGATTTTCCCAAAGTGAGATAAAAATTTCCTGGGTAATATCCTGCGCAAGCGCTTCATCACCCGTCTTTTTGAGCGCAGCATCAAAAATATCTGACCAATATGCCTGGTAGATTTCCTCCATAGCCTGATGGCTTCCGCGCTGTAAAGATGAAAGTAAAATTTCGCTCAAGGGATGCTGCTTTTTTCGCAGCAAAGCTACCAGCTGCATATTCCCTTATTATTAACAAATCTTAAAGAGAAAATTTATCCTGAATGAGCTTTAACATTTTTTTAAGGAACAACGTTATGTTACACCCTCTTCCTGATCTATTGGTTTTGAATATCTATACTGTAACTGAGAATAATTAAATGAACATGTTGATGAATACACATACCATGTGGTTAAAATCCAGGCGCTATAAACCAGCAAGGGTGGATTTATTTCTGCTTCCTCTCTGCTAAATACGCATGCCACAACAGCATGGTGGCAATAGTGCGATAAGGTTTAAATTGCTCTGCCACCAATAACACTTCCTCTTTACCCAACCCTGCTGACAAGCTTTTTACTTTCTTTAACGAGTTTACGGCAGCCAGATCTCCTATCGGGAAAATATCCTGATGGTGCAGCATAAAAATCAGGTAAATATCTACGGTCCAATCGCCAATCCCCTTAACTCTTTTAAGCTGGTTTCTTACGGTTAGGTCGTCCATTTTCTCCATTTCACTCAAAGACAATGCCCCGCTAACGATATTTTCGGCCAAATGGCGAACATATGCCGTTTTTTGCCTGCTAAAATAACATTCCCTTAATTCCTGATCAGTGAGCAATAACACCCTTGCAGGAGTAACCTCATCAATTTTTTCTTTTAGTTTATTCATTGCGGCCAATGCCGAAGCCAGAGAAACCTGTTGTTCAAGAATAATATGCACTAACGATTCGAAAGTATTTGGACGCGACCAAAAGGGTGGATACCCATATCGATCCAAAATCAGTTGCAAATCCGGATGATGGCCACCTAACAAATCACAAAGTTGATGATAATTGGTCTGGTCAAATTTTTCGAACATAAAAATATAGCTGTTTTAATATAATTTCGTTTCGGTTGGTGAGACAATGAACGATAGCATCCAATATAACCGCAATCCTATGCAACCTAATTATCCATTATGAGAGGATGAGATTAATTTCAATCCCTAAGGTAACGGAAAAACCCCTATTTTAATCCCTTTTTAAGATGAGATGGTTACTTTTGTTAAATGCTAAAGATCGGAATAGCTGAAGACGACCCTAAAATTGCTGAACTTTTGAAGTCGGCACTCGAAGAAAATAATTATCAGGTACTTACCGTAGCCAATGGAATTGACGCGCTGGAGATTTTTTTAAGGGAAAGTTTTAACCTGTTGATTATCGATGTAATGATGCCTGGCTTAAACGGCATACAGCTTTGTAAACACCTCAGAGAAAATGTTTTACACATACCAATCCTCATGCTTACGGCAATGGGTACTATTGATGATAAAGTTACCGGTTTAGAGGCCGGTGCCGATGATTATCTCGTCAAACCCTTTCACCTGAAAGAATTTTTGGCCAGGGTTGCAGCCCTATTACGCAGACAGCCACCTGTTGAAAATAAAACAGACCATAAATTATATTTTGAAGACCTCGTACTTGATCGCTACAGCAAAGAGGTAAGCCGTGCGGGTAAACCGATCGAATTAAGCGCCAAAGAATTTATCCTGCTCGAACTTTTTATGCGCAACCCCAACCGTTTGCTCTCAAGACAATTTATAGCCGAGCAAGCGTGGGACATCAGTTTCGAAACCGGTACCAATGTAATTGATGTATACATTAATTTTCTGCGAAAAAAAATCGAAAAGGGTTTTGAACGCAAACTCATCCATACCAAAATCAATATGGGATATATCCTAAAATAGATGAAAATAAAGGACCGGATAGCACTATATTTTACGCTGATCAGCACTTCAATGCTCTTCGCCGTGCTTTGCACAGTATATTTTACCTTTATGAAATTTTTAGAGGCCGATTTCTTCGAACGCCTTACCGACCGCACCATGGTAACTGCTAAACTGTACCTCGAAGCGGATGAAATCAGTAGAGATGCATTAAATACAGTACGCCACAAATATCTTCAAAAATTGAACAGCGAAGTAATTCGCATTTATGATCAAAAGAACAGGGCTACTTTTATCGGCGATACTGCCCAATATTGGACCCCTGCAACCATTGATCAAGTACGGCGGAAAGGCCGTTTAAAATATACGGACGGTCAGCGACAGGTAGTTGGTATTTATTATGAGGACAACCAGGGCGACTTCGTTATCCTCGCTTCGGCCGACGACCAGGGCTCACACAACAGGCTAGACAAGTTGTTGAAGATCATGATTTTTATCTTTATCCTTATCTCGCTTATCGTATTATTATTGAGCAGGTGGATTGCCCAGAAGATGCTGAAACCGCTGCAAAAATTTATGCTCGAAGTAAAACAGGCAAGCGCTCAAAACATGCAATTTAGAGTAGAAGAACATCACAATAAGGACGAGATTAATCTCATTGCACAGAGCTTTAATCATTTAATGGAAGAACTCGAACAGGCTTTTATATTGCAGAAAACCTTTGTAGCCAATGCTTCACATGAACTTCGAACGCCCGTTACGCGGATTATGATGAACGCTGAACTTGCCCTATCAAAAGAAAGAGATCAGGCCGCTTATCAAAAAGTGATTATTTCGATGCTTGAAGATGCAGAAAAAATGGAACACATCATTACAGGTTTGGTGGCCCTGGCAAAAATGGATCTTGATCTGATCAATTCTCAACTTGCTCCGATCAAACTTGATGACCTGCTCGCTAAAATTCAAACCGAATGGAAAATGCAGAAAGGTCTTGACCTTAACATTACTTATCAAACGCCCATCACTACCAAACCTGAAATATTGGCCAATGCCACTTTGTTACAAATTGCCCTGGATAATATCATTTCAAATGCTTTTAAATTTTCCAATAACCAAGAAGTAAATATCCAGGTTGAAACCCGTAAAAACCATGTTTTTATCCACATCATAGATCATGGACAGGGAATTTCAGTTGATGATCAGGCAGATATCTTTAACCCTTTTTATACCCGTGCAAAAGAACATGGCCAGCATGGCGAAGGTATGGGGCTTTATATGTCTAAAAAAATTATTGATTTGCTTAAAGGCGAGATCACCATTAAAAATCCAGATCAGGGTGGCTGCACATTTACGGTTTCGCTCACGCTCATTTCGAATCCCGCTAACACTCGTTTCTAACGAGCGTTAAATAGCATATCGTTTACAAACGATGAAACCGTATACCTATTCTTGCACTCGTTTGGAAAAGAGCGCAAGCAGGTCAGCAACTTTAATCCCCTTTTAAGGCCGATTTAATCCGCTTTTAATCTGGCAAAGATAGCTTTGCTGATATGATAAGGGTATTTTCATGGCTCATTCTTTTTTGGGCATTAACAGCCGCTACGGCTTTCGCACAGCACGATACATTAAGCTTAAACTTAAACCAGGCGGAAAGCCTTTTTTTGAGGAATAATTTCGAGTTATTGGCCAGCAATTATGAAATTGATCAGGCAAAAGCAGAAATCATCACGGCTAAACTTTTCGAAAATCCTACACTGGAATACGAAAATCTTTTTTACAATAAGGACACCAAAAAATTCCTGCAAACGTCGTATGCCCACGGTCAATATTCCGGATCTATTTTTCAGCTGTTTAAACTTGCTGGCAAACGCAATAAGAATATCAAGCTGGCCCAAACCGGGGTTAAAATGGCCGAATACGAGTATTTTGACCTGATCAGAACCTTGAAGTTTGAACTCGTTAATACCTTTTACAAATCCTATTTTGCTGCGCAATCGGTCAAAGTATATCAGGAACAAATCAGTTCTACAGCGCAGCTCGCGAAAGCTTATGATCTTCAGTTAAAAACGGGGAACGTTGCGGCGAAGGATGTGATCAGGATAAAATCATTATTGATCAACCTCAAAGCAGAACAAGCAGGGCTAATGAATGAACTGGAAGATTACTACAAAGATTTGAAATTGCTCTGTGGCATTAATGCTGCGACCTCAATCACTTTGGTTTTAGATGAAGCAATGCTCAAATCACCCAGTGTAGATAAAATTCCCTATCAGGCCTTACTTGATTCGGCCAGGGCAAACCGCACTGACCTTAAACTGGCCAAAACCAACCTGCTTTATAACGAACGTAATTTAAAGCTGCAAAAAGCAATGGCCATTCCCGATATAGAAATTGGGCTGAGCTACGACCTTAAAGGAAATTATCCTGAAAAATACACTGGTTTAGGCATTAAAATTCCCATTCCGCTTTTCTCCAGAAACCAGGGTGAAATTAAAAAAGCACAGATTGGCATTACTGCCGCAGATGTAAATATTAAAAAGCAAGAAGCTCTGTTGGAGAATGAAGTATTTAACAGCTATAAAACTGCTTTACGCAACGAAAAACTATATGCAGAGATTGATCCTGCCTTTGGTACCGATTTTAATACACTGATTTCAGGCCTGATCAAAAATTTTAAGGCACGTAACATCAGCCTGATCGAATTTTTGGATCTCTATGATGCCTATAAAGAAAATACGCTTCAGCTCAATAAACTCCAATCCGAAAGAATGAGTACACGAGCTGAACTCAATTATGTAACTGGTTCTAATATTTTTTAAATAAATTTCATGCAAAATCGCTATAAACACACCGTACTCATTGCTGCAACCAGTTTATTCTTTGCTTGCGGCGAACATAAAACGGCTGCACCAAATGATAAATTTGCCATTACAGATTCTTTGATCAACCGATTATTAATCGATACTGTACAACAGGCTAACGGTAAAACCGAACTCATGTTTTCGGCCAAAATCACCGCAAATGAGGAGCGCAGATCTGAACTTTTTCCCATGGTAAGTGGAACTGTAAACCGTGTTGGGGTAAGGTTAGGCGATCAGGTTTCGAGCGGACAAACACTGGCTACACTCACCAGTTCTGAAATGGCAGGTTTTGATAAAGAAGTTATTGCGGCAAATGCCGAACTTAAAAATGCAGAAAGAGCAGTAAAACAAGCCGAACAACTTTTCCAAAGTGGTTTATCATCAGCAAAAGAACTCGAAGAAGCAAAAAATGACTATCAGATCAAAAAAGCAGAAGCAAAAAGAGCCAGTTCTGTATTAAAACTCAATGGAGGTAGCAGTACAGGATTGTATGCAATTAAATCGCCGATTAGCGGTTTTGTGATCGAAAAAAATGTTACCCAGAACATGCAGTTGCGTGGCGACAATGATAAAAGCCTGTTTACCATTGCCGATCTCTCCAACGTTTGGGCCATGATCAATATTTACGAGTCGGATATTTCGCGTGTTAAGGCAGGTGATGAGGTAAGTTTATCAACACTATCCTACCCCAATAAAGTTTTTAAAGGAAAAATAGAGAAATTATACAACCAGGTTGACCAGGACAGCAAAGTAATGAATGCAAGGGTGGTGATCCCAAATCCAGGCTTTTTGCTCAAACCTGGTATGCTTGGAACGGTAAAGGTTTCGGCTAATTCATCTATTGATCTCCCGGTTTTAAACTCAAGGGCCGTAATTTTCGACGAAAACAAAAACTATGTGCTCGTTCTGGGGCAGGATCATAAAGTAAAAATCCAGGAGATCGAAATAGGGCGTAAAACCGCCGATAAAACCTATATCAGTAAAGGAGTACAGGCCGGCGACCGCATTATTGCATCCAAACAGGTTTTCTTATTCGAAAGCTTAAAAACACAATAATTTCTTTTTATCACCCTAGATTTCAAAAATGAATAAATTCATAAAAAGCATTATCGGCTTTGCACTGAAAAATAAATATTTCATCTTTTTTGCCACATTCATCTTAATCGTCGGAGGTTATTTAAGCTTCAAAAATACCACAATAGACGCCTTTCCCGATGTAACCAATACGAATATTACCATTATTACCCAATGGCCGGGCCGTAGCGCCGAGGAAGTAGAAAAATTTGTGAGCAGACCGCTGGAAATTGCCATGAACCCTACCGAAAAGCGGACGAGTATCCGGTCTTCCTCATTATTTGGTTTATCCATCGTAAAGGTAAGTTTCGAAGACGGTGTAGATTACGCTGAAGCCCGGGTCCAGGTAAACAACCATCTTGATGAAGCCGATCTGCCTGAAGGTATCCAACCTGAAGTACAGCCATCCTATGGGCCAACCGGCGAGATTTTCCGTTATACTTTAACAAGCGATACAAAGTCGGTCAGAGAATTAAAGACCTTACAAGATTGGGTTGTCCAACGCGAACTCTTATCTGTTTCAGGCATTGCCGATGTAGTTAGTTTTGGTGGCGAGGTTAAAACTTATCAGATCACTGTCGATCCGCAAAAGGCCATTCAATATGGTGTAAGTGCAACCGAACTTTTCGAAGCAGTATCTAAAAGTAATATTAATGTAGGTGGTGATGTGATTGTGCAGAGCGGACAAGCCTATGTGGTAAGGGGCATCGGCGTGCTTAACAATATCGACGAAATCAGAAACGTAGTGGTTGACAACATTAATGGCACCCCTATTTATGTCAAAACCATTGCCGAAGTGGCTGAATCAGCTCTGCCCAGATTGGGTCAGGTTGGGCGCGACAGGGATCCCGATGTAGTAGAAGGCATCATCGTTATGAGAAAAGGCGGCAATCCCAGCGAGGTCATTGCAAGATTAAAAGAGAAGATCAATACCATCAACAGCACTGTTTTGCCTGATGATGTAAAAATCAAACCGTTTTACGACCGCGAAGACCTGGTTAATTACTCAGTACATACAGTAATGGGCAACATGCTGGAAGGGATTTTATTTGTTACCCTGATTGTGTTTCTTTTCATGGCCGATTGGCGCACCACCTTAATCGTTTCGATTATTATTCCATTGGCCTTGCTCTTTGCTTTTATCTGTCTCAAATTAAAAGGTATGCCGGCCAATCTGCTATCCATGGGTGCTATCGACTTCGGGATTATTATAGACGGTGCCGTGGTGATGGTTGAAGGAATCTTCGTCGTATTGGATGCCAAGGCAAAAAAACTGGGCATGGAAAAGTTCAACAAAATGAGCAAACTCGGTTTTATAAAAAAAGCCAGTCTCGAAAACGGGAAGGGTATTTTATTTGCTAAACTGATCATTATTACAGGTTTGCTACCCATTTTTACTTTCGAAAAAGTTGAAGGTAAGATGTTCTCTCCATTGGCGTGGACCTTGAGTTTTGCCTTGTTGGGTGCACTAATTTTGACCTTTACCCTGGTACCTGCCATGGCCAGCGTACTTTTGAAAAAAAATGTGAAAGAGAAACACAATATCTTTTTAGAGTGGATTACCAAAGCAACCCTCAAATTTTATGATAGCTGCTTCAAAAAAAAGAAACTTGTTTTTAGCATCTCTATTATTGTACTGCTATCAGGTGCGTTCAGTTTTAAATTTTTGGGCACCGAATTTCTTCCCAGTTTAGATGAAGGTTCCATTTATGTCCGTGCAACCGGACCTTTGAGTATTTCGCTGGATGAAACTAAAAAACTTTCAAATGAAATGAGGAAGATCTTTTTAAGTTTTGAGGAAGTAAAACAGGTAATGTCGCAAACTGGCCGTCCGAACGACGGGACAGATGCAACGGGTTTTTACAATATGGAATTTCATGTTGACATCTATCCCCGGAAAGAATGGAAACGCAAGCAAAGCAAAGAACAGCTGATTGAACGCATGCAGGAAAAATTAAAAAGCTTTCCGGGCATCAGCCTCAATTTTTCGCAACCCATTTCAGATAATGTAGAAGAAGCGGTTTCAGGCGTAAAGGGATCCATTGTGGTGAAATTATTTGGCGAGAACTTTGAATACATTGAACAGGAAGAGGAAAAAATAGAAAATATTTTAAAAACAGTTGAGGGTATTGAAGATTTGGGTATTTTAAGAAATCTTGGTCAGCCCGAACTGCAGATTAACCTTGATCAGAAAAAAATGGCCTTGTATGGCGTAAGCACAGCAGATGCCAATGCAGTAATCGAAATGGCCATTGGCGGTAAAGCTGCTACGCAGATTTACGAAGGTGAACGCAAATTCGACCTCATTATCCGCTATCCTGAAGATTTTAGAAATGATGAAAGTTCGATCAGCAAATTACGCATTCCTACCCTATCAGGTTCTAATGTTCAATTAGGCGAAATATCAAGCATTAGTAAGATTACGGGTCCAAGTATGATATACCGGGATAAACATAAACGGTACGGCGCCATCAAATTCTCGATCCGTGGCAGGGATATGGGAAGCGTAATTGCCGAAGCACAGCAGAAAGTAAATGCCAAAATCAAATTGCCGCAAGGTTATAAGCTGGAGTGGGCCGGTGATTTTGAAAACCAGCAAAGGGCTATTGCCAGATTATCAGAGGCTGTACCAGTAAGTTTATTGCTTATATTTTTTATTCTCTTTGTACTTTTCGGCAATATTAAAGATGCCTTACTGGTATTGAACAACGTTCCATTTGCCATGATTGGTGGCATATTAGCATTGTTGGCCGCCGGTGTAAACTTTAACATCTCGGCCGGAATTGGTTTTATTGCATTATTTGGGATCTGCGTGCAAAATGGTGTAATTCTTATTACCCGTTTCAAAATCAATATTGCAGAGCTGAAATACCATCCGCACTGGACTTTTACCGATGCCATGCGTGATGGAATTGCCAGCAGGTTCAGACCGGTGTTGATGACGGCTTTAATGGCCGCTATCGGGTTGATGCCTGCAGCACTTTCTACCGGGATCGGTTCAGAAGCTTCAAAGCCATTGGCCATTGTGGTAATTGGTGGATTGATTACCAATACATTATTTAATCTATTTGTTTATCCGATCGTATTTTATTGGTCGTATCGCAAAAAAGCAGATAAAATGATACCGGTACGGATCGATGATGGAAAAATGTAAAGGATGATGTCATCTACCGCGATTTATCATGCTGAGCAATAATAAATCGCTAAAGGTATTCACTTTTCGGTCGACGAGGAAAACTGCAAAGGTTATTTGACGGGTTTACATTTAAAATTGGGAAATAAACGTGTTATAGAATTTCAGATTGCTCCCTATAAGCTAATGGTTATCAATACTTCAAAATACTTACCTTTCACCCTGGCACATAGCGATGCTTTTTCTGCATACGTATGAAATAACCTTTGTCTGATATTTTCAAGCCCCGTATGAAAGCCGGTATCATTCAAGCCTGTGTTAATCAGGTTACTGGTCTGGATGCTAAAGATACCATCCTCCAATTTTACAATAATTTTTCCGGTATCTTCAGGCTGGCTCAGGTTTCCATGTTTAACCATATTTTCCGTCAGGCTAAGCAAGAGTAATGGAATAACCTCTACTGCTATGATTTTATCATCATAAACAAAATCTATATATAAGTCAGGCTGTTTTATTCTGCAAAGTCGCAGGAGGTTTTCAACTTGATGGATTTCCGCTTCAAGCGGCATAATTTCCGGACCATGTTCGCATTCCAAGGCGTAGCGCATTAGCTTAGAAAGATACCGGACTGCTTCTGCAGCGCGGGGTTCGCTTTTATGTGTGCTATTGTGAATATAGGTTAAGGTATTAAACAAAAAATGTGGATTTATTTGTGCTTTCAGGTAAGCATTTTTAGCATTTGCAAGTTCAAGTGTCATCTGCTTTTGCTTCAACATCTCTTCAATTGCTTCTTTTTCCAATTCTACTGTCCGCTGTTTTTGTTGGATATAACTTTTAATAAAATAATAAGCAGTAGAGAACAATAAGAAATAGATTCCCCGCCATGTTGTTACGGATAAATATTTCCAGTTTACAGTGGTTAGGTTATCAAAAGAAATTATTGCTGTTTTTGAAAGAAAACGATCTGCAAAGTAAGCAATAATGGTGTGCAAGAAAATTTCAATTGACGTAAATATAATGATGCTTAAATAAGCAGGCCTTTTAAGTCTCAGATTTCTGGCTAATACCAATTCTGCATGAACGTAGAAAAGTACAATATTAATAATGTAATGAATGCAATAATTTAATATCGGCGACCTTATTTTAAGAATTAACGAAACCAATATATATTCATAAAGAATGAAGGTGGCCCATGATATAAGGTGCCAGCGATAATTTTTTAGCCAGTTTTTCATTTTTTTTGTTAAAAATCGGTTTCACAACAGTCAACAACTGCTTAGCGTAATGTAGTCTTTTCGCAGTTTTGGCGGAACTAATTTTCGTCTATGAAAACAATAATAGACTTAAAATCGACCCGGAAAACTGCATTTGTTTTCCGTTCACAAAAAGCTGCAGGTATGCGCTTTTCAAAGAGTGATCCAACAACCAGTACGATTACGGCAATTACAACATTAACAAGCCAATCAGATTTACGAATGTTGGTCCCTTAAACGTTTTGAGACTAGGGTTTGGTCTTCAATAAACCCCATAAATGCCTCTTTGTATTGTGGGGTCATAAGCACTTCGTACTTTCCAAGGTCGATTTTGTGCCCATTGATCTCCTTTACATAGGCGGTATTGATAATATATGATTTGTGGACACGATAGAAGTGTCCATTCTCCTGAAGTTTTTCTTCCATCTCCTTAATGGTCATATACACCGAATAATCATTTGTCGGAGTATAAATATGTACATGATTATTAGATCCCTGCAGATAGATGATGTCTTTCTTAAGTACTTTGGTTAATCTGCCACGCTCGCCGTTTGTACGCAAGAAAAATGCACCTTCATTTTCTTTTGCAATATGCTGTGCATCATAACATTCCGAAAGCACTTCATTAACAACTACGGCAAAATCTCCCATGTTAAAAGGTTTTAACAGGTAATGTTTTGCCCTAACTTTAAATGCATCGAGTGCAAATTCCGGATAGGATGTGGTAAAAATAATATTGTGCGATTTGTGCTTAAGGTTATCGGCAAGCTGTAGACCCGACAGTGCGGGCATATCAATATCCAAAAAAATTAACTGCCTATTGCTTTCAATACTGATTTCGCTAAGTGCCTCTACTGGTTTAGTAAAGATTCGGTTTATCTTCAGTCTTGGCATTTCTACAATATAATCTTGCAAAATATTAATGGCAGTAGGATCATCGTCAACGATGATACATGAGATGGAGTTTTTCATCAAGATCGGTTTAAATTAGATAAAGGCAATTTAATAAATTATCCTTAAATCGGATAATAAAAAGAGTAGATATCGCAACAGTTATAAGCCAAAATACCTTAATGAAATTTATATTTAGATCAAGATTTATAGAACGGATACCATTCTAAAAAGCGACTGCACAGGTTTATCGCAACCATTAGAGAAAAAATTTGCTGGAGGTAATGCAGAGATGAAAATTGTGGGTCAACAACCAATCAGTATTTTCAACTTCTTTTAATCTGAACGCAGTGAAGAGCCGGTAAAATGTTACCGCTACCCCAACTATTCTGCTGAACTAAAGCCTAGAAGGGTAACAGTATTGTCTAAATTGATCCCTTTTAATGTATCTGGTAAGATTGCACAAATGACATCCCAAAAGCAAATTTAGCAGAATTGAAATTAATTTTGGTTCAAAAGTTATTTACTTCAAATCCTCTATAACTAAGCATTTCGGCATTGTGGGAAACAGTTAGCCGAAGATTTAATCTTGCTATAATTTCTTTCGCCTGAGTGATGTTTCGGTGTATATCGTTTATCCCTCTAATCTCGATACCACTTGGCATAAGTTTAAATTTGCTGGGTTCAAACTTATCAATAAACCGTTGTAAATCCGGACTAACTTTTACCTGATTGTTTTGCATAATTAATTTAGTTCTATGGCAGCAAAGCAACGTAATGTGTTTTAAGTTATCACTATATCCATATTAACTTATTAAAAAATGTTAGTCTGGGATTACATTCAAATCGGTGCCTCTACATCGAAAACCGGAGTATTCCAGACAAAGTCGATAATTAAACAAATTTCTGCTGATGTAAACATGATAATCGCTTAACCTTGAGATGACGTATGCCTGATATTTTTGTGTAAAGAACAACTCATGCGTACCACGAAAAGACTGACCAAACTCCGGTATTATTTCTTTACTGCGATATCAATACTGCTGTTGGCACTTATGTTTAATTTTAGCTTTTCCAAAACAGATGGATTCATTATTTTAAACCGGTTTCACCCAATATGGCTCGATACTTTTTTCAGGTATTTCACCAATCTTGGAGATGGTTTAGCCAGTATCCTGACAGCAGCCATTCTGCTTGCACTTCGAAAAAAGAAAAAAGCAATGACCATTGCTCTTGCTTACATTTACTCGGGCTTGATTATTCAGATCGCCAAGAGAGTATTTCACATGCCACGGCCTAAATATTTTTTTGAGCAGACATTATTTCATTATACTCATTTTGTAGAGGGCGTAAGCACGCATAATCAAAATTCTTTTCCTTCAGGGCATACCGCATCTGCTTTTGCATTAGCCACAGTATTGGTTTTAATTTTCAAAAAAAAGAAAATCTCTTTTTATTGCCTGTTTTTTGCGTTTTTAATCGGTTATTCACGTATATACCTGGCGCAACATTTTCTTATTGATGTAATTTTTGGTGCAGTAACTGGTATCACATGCGCAATTGCGGGCTATTACCAGGTATACGACCTTAAGCTTTTCAGATCGGCTAAGCTAAACAAAAGATATAAACAGTTTAAAATCGCCAATCAGTCAATTCCTATCTAAGTGAAAGAAATACCCGTTAAATTATGGCTATTTATAGCGGCAATGGCTGTAATCAAACTGATTATAGCCTCAGCAACAGCGCTTGGAAATGATGAAGTATATTATTGGACATACGCCTTACACCTGCAATGGAATTATTTCGATCATCCTCCATTTGTGGCCTGGTTGATCAGGACAACAACGGCAAACTTATCTATCCACAGCGAATTGGCGGTTCGGCTGGGCGCTATAATATCCTCTACTATAAGCACTGTAATCGTATTTAAAACGGGAAAACTCCTACGAAATAACCGTGTCGGCTGGTTTGCCGCTTTACTTTATTCTTCGTCTTTTTATTGCAGCATCATTGCCGGAACATTTATTTTGCCCGATAGTCCGCAAATGGTTTTCTGGCTGTGGAGTATCTTTTTATTGCTTAAAATTACCAGATTCACCGGGCAAGGTTTACCTACTTTAAGCCTCTGGTGCTGGTTTGGCTTAGCGGCAGGACTTTGCATGATGTGTAAGATCCATGGTGTTTACTTATGGGTGGGCATAATCCTGTTTGTGCTGTTTAGCGCTAAAAAACTATTGGTACAAAAGGGCATATATATATCTGCACTTATTAGTTTGATGATAGTATCTCCTCTAATCATCTGGAATATCCGGCATCATTTTATTACCTATACCTACCACAGTAACCGGGTTAGTTTATTCCATGCCGGCATCAACCCACTGGCTTTTGCCAGAGAAATTGCCGGACAACTATTTTACAACAATCCCATTATTTTTTTTCTGGCCTGGGTGGCTGTTTTGAGTTTCATCAAAACCAAAAATCTTTTCCTTAAGAGCGAAATCAAACTTTTATTATTTTGTTCACTACCACTTATTGTTACGCTTATTTTTCTTTCCATTTTTAGAGATACCCTGCCACATTGGTCTGGCCCGGCATATAGTTGTTTAATATTTCTTTCTGCATTGAAACTTGAATCTTTTAACGATAAAAAAATAAAAACCATTATTGGTGCAAGCATACTGTTTTTCCTGTTCGTGGTAAGTGCAGGTCTCTTCACTATTAATTTTTACAAGGGTACATTTTCAACACAAACAGGCGCCATCAGTTTGGGCGCCGGCGACCCCACATTAGATTTATACGGCTGGAAAGAAACAGGAATGATAATTGATGCTATTTATCGGCTGGATAAACCATTAGAAAAGAATAAAAAAGTTCATACCATTGTGATCACAAAGTGGTTTCCTGCTGCCCATTTAGATTTTTATGTCTGCAGGAAAACTGGTTTGCATACTTATGGCCTGGGAGAAATATTCGATCTTCATCAGTATTACTGGTCTAACCCAAGCAAGCCAAAATTGGCTGCTGGCGACAATGCATATTATATTATACCCTCTAATCTTTACGACGAAAACAGCATCAACTTCATTAAATCCCAATTTCAGAGTTGTTCACTACCAATCATTCTCCCTATTTTCAGAAATGGAGCCGTATGCAAAAATATTTTATTGTTTAAGTTAAATGGCTACAAAAAATAATGCATCCGTAATTATAGCTAACAAATAACGTTTAAATCTAATTGCACCTGAACCGAAAATGAAATAAATTAGCAAAATGAACTAACGTCGATCAGAATAGCTGACAACGAACCTTTTCCCTAAAAACATGATGCCCAATAACAAAGTATATCTATTCAGCTCGCTCTTCATTGTAATCCTATTCAGCTCTTTATCTTCAACGGCACAGATTGTACTTCAGGATAAAAAAGACCATGTAGAAACTAAAACATTTTCTCAAACAGATTCCGGCACACTGAAGTTAGATATCTATTACCGTGGAAAAATAACAGACACTAAGCCAACAGTACTTTTTATTTTTGGCGGTGGTTTTGTAATGGGACGCAGAGACAGCAAATTATTTGACCAGTACTTCAACACGTTAATAGCCAATCAATATAAAGTGGTTTCAGTTGATTATCGATTGGGCCTTAAGGGAAAGAAATTTCCCAGTCCGTTTAATACTTCTAATTTAAAAGCCGCAATCGATACGGCCACAACTGATGTTTTTGCCGCAACAGCCTATCTCATCAAAAATGCGAAAGAACTTGGTATTGATACTTCAATGATTATCCTGTCGGGATCAAGCGCGGGCGCGATCACGGCACTGCACGCCGATTATAACAAACGTAATGCTACCGCATTATCAACCAAATTACCCGGAAATTTTCAATATAAAGGCGTAATCTCTTTTGCAGGAGCCATATTAAGTTATCAAGGCGCACCAAAATATGCTATACCGCCGGCACCAACGATGTTTTTCCACGGCACGGCCGATAAACTTGTGCCCTATAACAAAGTAAGATTACTTAACAGGGGCTTTTTTGGCTCTAAATATCTTGCTAAAACCTTTAAAAAGAATCACTATCCGTATTATTTCCAGTATGTGCAGGATATGGGACACGAAATAGCGGGTTCTCCGATGACTGAGAACTTACCTGATATCTTATGGTTTATAGACCACTACATTTTGAAACAAAAGCGTTACTTTATGGAAGTGGACTTTAAAGATGCAGACAAAAAACCTACGTTTAACATTCCACCTGCTTTAATAAAGAGGTAGCGTAAATCAGAAATAGTAACAGTTATTTTTCCAGTTGAAGTACTGCAACGACAGGGAGGTGATCTGAGGCATAACGTTCAGGAACAACCTCGTGGGAAACCACTTTGAATGGATTTCCGGTTTTAAACCCGATATGATCAATCGTTTTTCCTGGATTAATCGCCGGAATGGTAAAACTACAATCATTACAGGTTCTGGTAAAATTGGCATCAAATATCCTGATGCTTTCGGAACCTGGATCGGCATTTAAATCACCTGCAAGGATTAGCGGTAAGGTTTCTTTTGCCGTTAACCGGTTAAGCTCCTTAGCCTGAAGAATCCGGTTCTCTTCAGAACCTTGTGCATCAAGATGGGTAGAAGCAAAACGGATAAATACCCCTTTGGCAATTTCTGCAGTTGCAATAGCCAAAATCCTTTGCTCTGCCTTGGCATCGTTATTTTTAGGCAGCATAAAAGTCTGTTGCGCAGATAAAGGAAAGCGTGATAAAATGGCCACACCATAGTCGCCCCCATCATGGTTAATTGCTTTACCAAAATAAAAATTCATCTTCAATTTTGTCGCCAATAAAACAGCCTGGTTAATATTTCCCGATCTTTTGGTATTCACATCTACCTCTTGCAAGGCTACAAAATCTGGTTTTTGCTGAGCAATCGCTTTGACAATGGCATCAACATCGATAACACCTTCTTTTGCTTTTGATGGCGGATTGCAATGGTGGATATTGTAAGACATGACACGCAATACCTTATTGCGCTCTGATTCAACCTGCTGATTGATCTTAGGTGAGCAAGCACCTAAAAAACAAATACTTAATATTAAAAAAGAGTATAATTTCATGTTGCTTGAGCCCATAAATAGAAGGTTTAATTCTTTAATCTTTAAATTCTTGATGATCTACCCTACCTTAGTTTTCATTTGCTCCGGTTTCTCCGGTTAGGATTCGTTCCATCTCAATCATCATCTGCTCCGCCAACCGTTGTTTAGCTTGCAATTTCATTAAGTAAGCATCTGCAAATGTCACTTCAAGCTCCTCCATAATAAAGGCATACTTTGCCTTAAGTTCTATAAGATCGATTTGAAGCTTTTCTGAAAGATTTTGCATAACACAAAGCTAAAAAAAGCGAGACGAATTCCAGATTAACCAACCGTATTTTTTCCCTTTTTGAAAAATAAAAAAAAAAGACAATCTTTTAAAACAATCCCGTTGTTATCCCGTTTATAGATTGATTCCGGGGTGGTTTCCGGAATAGATTTGTTTGGTTAGTTGATTAGGGATCACGCTCGTTGTGAATCCCTTTTTTTTTTACAAAACTGTCTGTCAGTCGATTGGGCAGGAAAATATTTCTAAATTCAATCTTTTAAATCAAATATAATGGAAGAAATCAGATGGGGTATTATCGGCTGTGGAGATGTGACCGAAATTAAAAGCGGACCTGCTTTTAATCAGGTGAAAAATTCAAAATTAGTTGCAGTAATGCGTCGCGATGGTGCCAAAGCTGCTGACTATGCCAAACGGCATCAAGTGGCTAAATGGTATGATGATGCCATCCAGCTGATCAGGGATCCGGAGGTTAATGCGATTTATATTGCTACCCCACCCTTGCAACACGAGGCTTACACAATTGAAGCCTTAAACGCCGGAAAGCCTGTATACGTAGAAAAACCAATGACCTTAGATGCTGCATCTGCTCAACGTATGACGGATGCAGCCCATAAATTACATGTGAAGCTTTGCGTTGCCCATTACCGGCGGGCTCAACCCATGTTCTTAAAAATCAAAGAACTATTGGCCGGACAGGTCATTGGCGATATCCGTTTAGTCCGATTAAAAATGCTCCAGTCGCCGAACAACTCGCTTATTGCAAAAAGTGCTGACAACTGGCGGATTAACCCAGCCATTTCTGGCGGTGGTTTATTTCATGATCTGGCACCACATCAGCTAGACCTTATGACTTACTATTTCGGTCCTGTAAAAAATGCCAGCGGCATGGCGGCAAGGCAAGACGAAGATGCTGAAGTAGATGATCTGGTTATGGGCAATATACTTTTTGAAAACGGGGTGATTTTCAGTGGCAACTGGTGTTTCTCTGTAGCGCCACAAGATCAGGCCGATAGTTGCATCATATACGGCGCGCGCGGTCAGATCAGTTTTCCCGTGTTTGGCAACAAATTTACGGTTACCACCAACCAAAAAACCGAAGAATATGTATTTGAGCCTTTAAAACATGTGCAACAACCCATGATTGAGAAAGTAGTTGATTACTTTTCAGGCAAAGGTCAAAATCCATGTAGCGGTGAAGATGCATTGGTTACAATGGAATTAATGGATAATTTTACCAGGAAGTAAAGCGAACACATCTGATACCATACGATTGTAATCCGCTTTACTGTATTAACATTTATTGATCTACATAATTCTTATCAACCGGTATTTAAATATTAAAACAGCTGTAAGAACTCAAATAATAACCACTTCGCTTATCAGCTGCAACCCTTTTGGGAGGGAACTTACCATGAAATCGGCCTAAAGTTTGGAAAGCAAAAGTTTTACCGAAGCCCTTTTTTGATAGTTAGGATCGAAATGTACATACTTAATTTTACCTGTACGATCAATAATATAAGTTGCAGGTACTGGCAGCGTATGCCGGGTATTTCCGTTGTTTTCTTCTAAATTTATTCCATAGCCCTTGTATTTGGTAAAGGTTGCTTCATCCATCATAAAGTTAACCTGATAGGCTTTCATAATCTCATCATCCTTATCCTGAAGGATAGAAAAGCCTGCGCTGGTTTTTTTTATGGTTTTATCAATGTTTTCTTTTGTTTCGGGTGTAACACCGATAACATAAACATCTTTCTCAGTTAACAAGTTTAAAGAGTCCTGAAGTTCTTTAATGTGTTTATTGCAGTAGGGGCACCACTGACCACGGTAGAAAAACAATACCACATTGCGGTGCGCTTTAAGAGCATTCTTCAAAGTTACTGTTTTGCCGTTTTGATCTACTCCGGTGAACACAGGAGCTTTATCTCCCGCTTTTAAACCTTGCTGTGCCTTTGTTTGCAATGTTAAAACAACAGCTAAAGCTGTAAATAAGATAATTCTTTTCATTTTGTCTTTATGTTTTAGCTCTTAGTCGAACGGGCAGCATTAACCTTACAGCGAAAATTAATTTTTATTGATTTCTTTTTCAATCTCATCCTTTAATGCTTTTTTAAAGGTTTCATCAAGTTTAACATCACTGTTTTCAAAGTCTGAAAACACCTTATTAATCAATATACTCTGCTGCTGGTAAATTTTGCATACCGAACAACCTTTCAAATGTATATGCAATTGTAGTGTTTCGGCAGCAGTGATTTTTCCAGCAATTCTTTTTTCGATCAGAAAAGTGGCCTGTTTACAGTTATAAATTATATCCCGTAGCGCGCTCGTCATATCAGTTCCAGTTTTTTTGAAGGCAGGCCCTCAGGTTAAGTTTGGTGCGGTGCATAATCACCCAAAAATTAGCATTTGTAAGCTTCAATTCGTTACAAATCTGCTCCGAAGCAAGATCGTCCATGTGTTTCATTGAAAACACTGAAAACCATAACCCTGGAAGTTTAGCCAAACATTTATTCAATACAAACGCTAGTTCTTTCATCATCAAAGGGTTATCCGTTTCCAAACCAAATGCCCTCGGATAATCTTTTTTGGTCCAATGCCCTGATTCAGCATCAAAAAAATCCTTCAGTTCACCTTCAACATCCATTTCTCTTAAATCTTTAACACCACTAACTGAACGTTTTCGATAAAAATCGGCTATTTTGTTTTTAAGAATAGTCGTTAGCCATGTTTTCTCCTGGCTATTGCCTTCAAAACCGTCTAATCTCTGCAGAGCTGCTAAAAAGGTGTCCTGAACTAAATCTTTAGCCATCTCTTCATCTCTTATTCTCGACATGGCAAAGCCATACAGGTAATCAGCATATTTTTCTACCCAGCTTAGTGGGTCTGAATGAAGGCGCTTTTCTCCAAATTCCTGGTCCGTTTTATTTAGCATGTCCTGATATTATCTCATTATAAATATACTGCTTAATTGGTTAGTCGCATGAAATCAAATGTCCTTACAAATTATTTTATAGTTTTAGAAAATAAGCTTAATTAAATGAGCCGAATAAAAAATTAAAAAAATCCACCCGATTTAAAGTAATTTCTAAAGTTGTACGTCTACTGCCAATAACAAACCTAAAAACTTATCTATATGATAGCCGTTTTCAAAACAAATGTATCAACTGACAGCGAGTTAAATGCCATCAGCCCACTGCTGAACAGCCATTTCAAAGAAATTAAGTGGAATATTGATTTGTGGGATGCCGATAAAATCCTTCGGGTAGATTCACCAAAAGATTGGACTAAAGAAATCACCGAACTTTTTAAAAGTATCGGGTTGCATTGTATCAACCTGGAAATTTTTCATTCAGCGCCTTTTTAACCACGTCATTCAAAATAAGAACACTTTATTCATCAGTCAGATGGTAACATCTGACTGCACATATAAGTATGCCTGATAAATTATTGGTCCACTATTCGGTAGTATCAAATTTTACGATCTGCCGCTGATGAGCAATTTCAGATCGGCTATTCGGATTGCAGTTTCAGGACACTCAGAATGAAGGTGAATTATCACTCAGAAGGTAACATCTGACTGCACAGTTGCCCAACCCACCACTTTAAGTATTATATCTTTCCTTTTACATTTAACCATTTTGTAATAGATTATCATTAATTTGCCATCTCCACGGCATCAATCCCTTATGAAAGAAATTACCGATATTATAAAAGCGTATCAAAAAGCGATCAAGGAAGGAAAAAGCACTGCGCTCGCAACGGTAGTTAAGGTAGAGGGCTCTGCTTACCGCAGACCGGGCGCAAGGATGCTCATTACCGAGGATGGCCAGTTGACAGGAGCCATTAGCGGCGGTTGCCTTGAGGGCGACGCGCTGCGCAAAGCACTTTCAGCAATAGTGCAACAGGAAAACAAGCTTGTTACTTATGATACGACTGATGAAGATGATGCCAAATTTGGCGTTCAGCTGGGCTGTAATGGTATTATCCACATCCTGTTCGAGCCTGTTAAAGAGACGGATGAATTGAATCCAATCGCTATTTTAACTGCCTTGCAAAGCAAAAGGGAAAGTGCCGTACTGGCAACTTTTTTTTCGCTGGGAGATAGGTTTCAATTGGGCACCGGAATGCTTTTTAGAAATGAAGCTGTTCTTTCTAAAATTCCAACTTCAATAAGCGATAAAGTAATCGGAGATATTGAAGCTGTTTTTGAAAATAAAACCTCAGCATTTAAGGTTTATGAACAGAATGATCAGCAAACTGATGTCTTCCTGGAATTTATAAAACCACCCATTTCATTAATAATAGCCGGTGCGGGTAATGACGCACAACCTCTTGCCGAAATGGCTTATCTGTTGGGTTGGGAAGTAACCGTAATCGATGGCAGATCAACACATGCTACGCCTCAACGTTTTCCAAATGCGATCAGAATTTTGGTAAGTAAAACGGAAAATATACTGTCTCATATTCAGCTAGACGGGCAAACCGCTTTCGTATTAATGACACATAATTACAATTACGACCTTGAGCTACTTAAATATCTGTTGGATACAAAATCAACATACATTGGTACCTTAGGCCCAAAGAAAAAGCTGCTCAGAATGCTGGATGAACTGGATTTAGCAACACCTGAAAACGAAACTCGGGTACATGGTCCAATCGGACTGGATATTGGCGCAGAAACTGCAGAAGAAATTGCCATTTCTATCCTCGCAGAGATTAAATCTGTTTTTTCAGGTGCTTCGGCTATGTTTTTAAAAGAGAAGAAGAAACCGATCCACGTTTACGATAAAATGTAACCAGGCATTGAGAACGGGCATCATCATATTGGCAGCCGGCAGTTCCTCACGTTTGGGGAAACCCAAACAGCTCTTGGATTACAATGGAAAAACACTCCTGCAAACGGTAATTAATGAGGCTTTAGCAACAGACTGCAAACCTGTTATTGTTGTTTTAGGCGCATACGCACAAGAAATAGCTGACCAGCACAGACATAACGGGATCAACATAGTTATAAATCAAAGCTGGGAAGAAGGAATGGGATCAAGTATTGCTGCAGGCCTGTCAACGATCGTCAAAAATAATAGCGAAATAGAAAGTATTATTATTGCTGTGGCCGATCAGGCTTTTATAAAAAAGCGTAACTTTAATAACTTAATCGAAAAGCAAAAAGAAACAGGCAAAAAGATCATTGCCAGTTCATATAACGAAACAATAGGCACACCTGTTCTTTTTAAAAAAGACTACTTTGAAGCACTTTTATTGCTCAAAGGCGCAGAAGGAGCAAAAAATATATTAAAACAATATTCAGAAGATCTGGAAACAGTGGTTTTTGAGCGAGGGGAAATTGATATTGATACAGAAACAGATTATAACCATTTAATTAGCCGGCAATGATAACAGATTCTTTTGGAAGAGTACACAACTACCTGCGGATATCGCTCACCGATAACTGCAATTTTCGCTGTTTTTATTGCATGCCTGAAGAAGAATACGATTTTACGCCCGCCTCACGGTTAATGCAGACAGACGAGATCATCAAACTGGCGGAGATTTTCGTGGCCAATGGCGTAAAAAAAATCAGGCTTACCGGAGGCGAACCGTTGGTGAGAAAAGATGCAGCCCAAATTATTGCAGCGCTGGGTAAACTTCCGGTCGAACTGGTGATGACCACAAACGGCACCCGCATTGCAGAAATGTTGCCTGTACTAAAGGCAGCAGGTATTAAAACAGTTAATATCAGTCTGGATACCTTACAACCTGAAAAGTTTTTTATGATTACAAGACGAGATGTCTTTCATCAGGTACGCAGCAATATCGAACTGCTTTTACAGCATAAAATCAAGGTAAAAGTAAATATGGTGGTGATGAAAGGACTCAACGATAATGAAATCAACGATTTCGTCGGTTGGACCAAATTTAATCCGATCCAGGTCAGGTTTATCGAGTTTATGCCTTTCAGTGGTAATAAATGGACAAGTAACCAGATGTTTGCTTTGGATGAAATACTGACTGTGATAGAACAGGATTTTTCGGTATTACCTGTTAAAGGAGATGCCCACGATACGGCCAAAAGCTTTATGATTCCCGGCCATGAGGGTTCTTTTGCCGTGATCAGCACCATGACCCATCCTTTTTGCAGTAGCTGTAACCGAATGCGCCTGACAGCGGATGGGAAACTGAAAAACTGCCTTTTTTCGGATAACGAAACCGATCTTTTAACCTCATTGCGAAAAAACGAAGATGTAATTCCGTTAATTCAATCGGCTATTTGGAGCAAAAAGGAAGCATTAGGCGGACAAATGGTAAGCGATTTCAAAAAAATTGATGCAACGACCATTCAAAACAGAAGTATGATTACCATTGGAGGATAACATTTTCATGATTAGCGTTAAAGAAGCAAAATACCTCATCTCTCAACACACCACCACATTAAATCCCGTTTCAGTTGATCTGGCGAACGCGTCCGGACATATTCTTGCAGCCAATGTTTATGCTAAATATGATATTCCGGCATTTAAGCAATCATCAATGGATGGCTATGCATTAAAGTTTGAAGATCATCAACAAGAACTCCGCATAACTGGGGAAATGGCTGCCGGAGCGGCAACCGAAATCGCCATCCAAAATGGCGAAACCAGTAGAATATTTACAGGCGCTCCGTTGCCTACAGGCGCCGATACGGTAGTGATGCAGGAAAAAATTACGAGGAGGGATGGAAATATCACTTTAAATGACCCAAATTTAAAACCAGGCGCAAATGTCCGGGAAAAGGGCTCTGAAATTAAAACCGGTGCATTGGCAATGGAAAAAGGAGATTTGCTTAGCCCCGCGGCTATCGGCTTTCTCGCAGGCATCGGTATTAACGAAGTTAGTGTTTATCCCATGCCAAAGATTTCTATAATTGTAACAGGAAAAGAATTACAACATCCGGGGGAAGTCCTCGAATTTGGACAGGTATATGAATCAAATTCCTATTCACTATGTGCTGCCTTAAAACAGGAAGGGATTGAACAGATTGCCGTTTTCGAAGCCGATGATGACCTCGAGATCCTTAAGAAAGTATTACAAACTGCAGTAGTAAACTGCGATGTTGTGCTGCTTACAGGCGGCGTAAGTGTTGGCGATTATGATTTCGTCATCGAAGCCGCCTCATATTGCGGTATCAAACAGATTTTCCACAAAGTAAAACAGAAACCCGGCAAACCTTTGTTTTTTGGCACAAAGGATCAAAAACTCATATTCGGACTTCCCGGAAACCCGTCATCTGTACTCAGTTGCTATTATAATTATGTATTACCGGCCGTCAAAGCCTTATCCCTTAAAAGCAACAGTATATTTGAAGTTCAGGCGCGGCTTACACATGCCTATGCTAAACCTTCAGGGTTAACACATTTCCTGAAAGGCAAATATGAAAACGGAATGGTTACTCCACTCCATGCACAGGAATCTTATCGGTTAAGCTCCTTTGCGCAGGCCAATTGCCTTATATGCCTTGATGAAACAAAGGCGTATTTTACAGCAAATGAAATCCTGAACGTATTGATTTTACCCGCCTAAACTATGCAAGAAAGCTTCATGCTCTTTTACTGTTTACTTTTTGTAGTGGCTTTTTTGTATGCGTCGGTTGGGCATGGTGGAGCAAGCGGCTATTTAGCGCTTATGGCTATTTTTGCCATTTCACCATCCATCATGAAACCTACCGCATTGCTGCTCAACCTGTTTGTTTCTTCCACCTCATTTATCCAGTTTTACCGTGGTGGTCATTTTAGATGGAAAACCTTTTGGCCTTTTGCGCTGGCCTCTATTCCACTTTCGTTTGTTGGTGGCATGATGGTTATCCAAAGTGCTGTTTATAAGAAAATTTTGGGATTGCTCCTACTGATTCCGGTTATCCGTTTTTTCTTTTTTAAAAATACCGACCCTAAAGATTTCAGGCCATCAAATATTTCACTATCGCTCACTATAGGAGGCATTATCGGCTTACTTTCGGGCATGATTGGTATTGGGGGCGGAATAATCCTTTCACCAATCCTGTTGCTGTTAAAGTGGACCGATCAAAAACAGACCGCAGCCATTAGTGCAGCATTTATTTTTGTTAATTCGCTTGCTGGTTTAGGCGGCCAGCTTATTAAGGGATTCGAATTTAACATCCACATGCTCGCTTATGTTGCAGTAGCCTTTGCCGGAGGCATTTGCGGTGCTTATTTTGGTGCCTTAAAATTTCCGCAAACCGTTTTAAAAAATGTACTGGCCTTTGTACTTGCATTAGCTGCGTACAAATTGCTCTTTACACCGGCATAATCTAATCAATGGGTCTTTATTATTAAGTTTAATGCAAATGGCACAAAATAATTAATTGCCGATCGGGAAGAGATTTATCAGGCCAATTACTTGCACCCCAGGCAATTTAAATACTTATAAATCCGTTATTTGCAAAGAATGACAATTTTCAGCCCCTCATAGTACATAAAAGTAGCATCTTAAGAGTAAATTAGCAGCATGGAAATTGAAATCATCAGTTTTGGACAGATTACCGAATTCATCAATAATCAAAAAATTGAAGTAGATGGCATTACTGATACGGATGCTTTTAGCAAATACATCGAAAATCGGTTTCCAGCCTTGAAAAACTTAAAATACAAACTTGCCCTGAACAAAAACATTGTTCAACACAATACTGAAATTACAAACCAGGCTACAATAGCCATCATGCCACCTTTTTCTGGTGGTTAAACAATATGGGTGCAGCGCGATACAACAGACAGATTATCCTTAAAGGATTTGGGGAGGAAGCACAGCAAAAGCTTTTAAGAGCAAAAGTTCTCGTTATTGGCGCCGGTGGCCTGGGCTGCCCGGCATTGCAATACCTGGCTGCTGCCGGCATCGGCCATATCGGTATTATTGATGATGATGCCATTTCATTATCTAATTTACATCGGCAGATTCTTTTTACTACTGCCGATATCGGAAAGCTGAAGGTAGAGGTGGCAGCAAAGCGACTACAAGAAATGAATCCCCAGATCGGGATTATCCGTCACCCCATCCGGTTACAGAAAAATAATACCCTCGATATTTTATCCAGATATGATTACATATTGGACGGCACAGACAATTTTGAATCGAGATACCTGATTAACGATGCCTGTGCCCTATTAAATAAACCGCTCATATTTGCCGCAGTATCAGGTTTCGAAGGCCAGTTGGCCATATTTAATGTTCCTGACCAGTTAACCCCCGGCACCAATTACCGTGATCTTTTTCCTGTTCCGCCAGATAAAGATGAAGTGCCTAATTGCTCTGAAAATGGTATTATAGGTGTTCTACCAGGTATTTTAGGAACAATGGCTGCCGCAGAAACCATTAAACTGATCGCTAAAATCGGATTACCTTTGACCAACAGAATATTAAATTATAATTTGCTTACACAAGAACAGTATACCATCAGCATTACTCATGGTAACGGTTATGTCATCCCCAAAACTGTTGATGAATTTTTAAATATGGATTATCAGGATACGAGCGAAGGGCCGCAAGGCTATATAGAAATTGATGCCGCCGAACTGGTGAAACTTCAGCAATCGGAATCGACAATATTAATTGATGTTCGCGAAAGACATGAAGTACCAGTATTGGATAAACAAATCTTTACACAGGTACCGATGTCGGAATTTGGTACCTTTATAGGCAAGGAATTTTATCAAAAAAATGTAGTGTTAATTTGCCAACATGGCGTTAGAAGCGTAGCTGCAGCAGAGGCCATGCAGGAAAAATATGGCGATAGCAAAAAGATTTATAGTTTAAAAGGTGGCATCATCAAATGGAGGGACCATTTTCTCAAATCTTAACATGAGCGAAAAAAAGATAAAAAACATATTTGTTAATGGCCCGATAGAACCCGCTTTTATAGCAGAGAGCATTGCCAAACATAATAGTAAAACCGCTATTGGCGGGCACAGTATTTTTATGGGCCAGGTGAGAAAAGACGAAATCGACGGCAAATTTGTTGCGGCGATAACATATACTGCATATGAGGAAGTGGCTCTTGAAAAAATGCATCAGATCAGGGAAGAAATTTTTGAAAAATATCCGCTCAGCTGCATGCATATTTACCATAGCTTAGGCATCGTTAAAGCAGGCGAAATCTGCCTTTTTGTGTTTACCTCTTCAGTTCACCGCAAGCCCGCAATATTAGCCTGTAGTGACGTGGTAGATCGGTTAAAAGTAGAATTACCAATCTGGGGCAAAGAAATATTCGAAGACGAAACCCACCAGTGGAAAGAAAATATTTAACATGGTAAACATCACAAAAAAATCCAATACCTTAAGAATTGCCGTTGCAACTGCTACTGTGAAAGTATCGAAACAGGAAACCATTGATGCCGTTGAACAGCGCAAGATACCAAAAGGCGATGTATTTGAATTTGCCCGGGCAGCAGGCTTATTCGGCGTAAAAAAAACGAGTGATGTTATTCCGGACTGTCACCCACTTCCAATTGAATATACGGCTATTACTTATGAAATTGAAGGTTTATCCATCATTATTAATGTTGAAGTACACACCATTTACAAAACAGGCGTAGAAGTTGAGGCAATGCACGGTGCATCAGTTACTGCTTTAACGATATATGATATGTTAAAACCGATTGACAAAGGTGTTGAGATAGAAAATATCCGTTTACTAAAAAAATCAGGTGGGAAATCAGAATTTAAAACTGCCAAATTCCCTGAAATCAAAGCTGCCGTTGTAGTCTGTTCTGATTCTATTTTTGAAAATAAGGCACAGGATACCGCAGGAAAAGCCATTATCTCGCGCTTGGAACAATGGGACATCCATACCGAAAAATATGAAATCGTTCCGGATGAAATCGATGTAATCGGAAATAAAGCAAGCGAATTAAGTGAAGTTGGCTATGACTTAATCATTTTTACAGGCGGAACAGGCCTTTCACCACGCGACGTAACTCCGGAGGCCATTGCACCGCTAATCGACAGGAATATTGATGGGATTATGGAAACCGCCCGGCACTATGGTCAGGAGCGTATGCCCTATGCCATGCTTTCTCGTGGTGTAGCTGGTTTCATCGGAAAAACTTTGGTGCTTACTTTCCCAGGCTCTAAAAGCGGCGCTGAAGAAAGTATGGATGCACTTTTCCCACAGGTTTTGCATTTATTCAAGGTTATTAAAGGTGAGAAACATTGATATTAACCTGATGTCATTCTGAACGCAGTGAAGAATCTTTAAACCATTAGCCATATTTCTAATCTTCAAAACAATAGATATAATCAGATTAAAATTCGTAGTTCCATGGTCAGGATCCTGGACCAATATCACTATTGACAATATTAAATTTAAACCACAAAAATCTTTTTTGTGATCAAATTTATGTTCTATTTTTGCGCCATGTCGCCTAAATATAAGATTTTATACTTTTTCCAAAATTCTGATACCACTATCCTCGAAATTCAGCGTCTTGGCCTGCCTGAAAATGCAGATGCAGAGGCGACTTACCATTGGCTTTACTTTGATAAAATTACAGGATCACTAATTAAATTATGGTTTAGGTCAATGGATTCATCTACTGAAATTGAAGAACGCTATTTTGAACAGGGTTATCTTAAATTTAATAAAACAGAGGCTACTTATATCGAAAAGCATAATTCTTCGCAACAGAAACTCCATAATATGGGCAGCAGAGCTGTGGGAGAGGATATAAACGCTTTATTAGAGAATTACCTGAAATAAGTTAAGCCGTTTCAGGCAATTCCGCCGCTAAGCCAACTTTACTTAAAGGATAACGCGAAGCATGAAAATCATGAAGGGACTGATTGAAATCGACATACCATTCCTGTTTTTGCATACTTTCTAAAAGTTGTGCACAAGCGAGTATATCTGTGTCAGAATGGCGAAGTTTATCTGCAACAAAACTAACTACATCCCAAATGCCATCCATCATTAAAAAGCGAAAAACGGATAAGATTGCAGACCATTGTACTTTTTTAGTGTGCAGCAAAAAAAATCGCGATATCGGGCTGCACAATCGTTTAAATGCCATATAATCTTCTTCTGCACCTGTTAAGCTCAAAAAGCCTTCACTGTAAGGAAGATTTATAATTTCTGAAGCCATTTTATCAAGACTGTGGTTATAAATACTTCCTGCACAGATAGATGATATGGAGATCAATGCCAAATGGTCATAAATTCCGGGATGCATTTTAAGTTTGCCATTACGCACAAATACCAAGCCACCCTTTTTGGCAACACCAGGCCGGTTGTTAATGGCCGATAAACTTAAAAGCTCAAATTCGTGAGCAAAATTAAGAGCCATAACAAATTGCGCAGCGGCCATAAAGCTACCTCCATCAAGGGGTTTGCTGCAGTTAGCAGGTTCCTGAATTGAAAAAATAGAAAGTTGCAAAAATATTTAATTTGTTGGTTCTGGCCGAATTGCTCCGGCATTGGCAAAAATAAAAATCCCGATTAAAAAACAATAATCAGGATTGTGTATAAAAAACATCCGGATCAGTAACCCACTAGAAATGAGCAGGAAATTTTTTCATCTTTTTATTCAGTACTGCCGGTGATTAAATTTTCATTACGCAAAAAAAATCGAGGCAAAAAAAAAGCAGGACTAAATCCTGCTCAAAATCTTTTGGGGGAAGAATTAAACAACTCTTACTTTCACTGCATTAAGGCCTTTTTTGCCTTCTTGAACATCATATTCAACTGTATCATTTTCTCTGATTTCATCAATCAGGCCTGATGCATGCACAAAAATCTCAGATCCGCCTTCTTCTTTGATAAAGCCAAAGCCTTTTTCTGAGTTAAAAAATTTTACTGTTCCGTTTTTCATTATACTGGATGTTTTAAATTAAAAATCAAAAATAGGATTAAAACCCAAAAACCAAAATTACTGGCAAATAAAATTACGTTTTATCCGTAAAAAGATTCAAAAAACGAGAATTATAACAAACATCTCAATATAAGTAAGACATCGACAATTGATCTTCCCTACCTAAGCGTCGAGTACCAGTTGATGGGATGCGATCTTAAGTTCATGCCATCACTTTCAATATGATATAAGATAATCGGCTTACTGAAATCCACAAAACGTTCTACCTGTCTGGAAAGTTTACCCAGAAAATCCATGCTCGATATGCCTTCTTTTAAATGAACATAAATCACACTGCCAGTTTTAAACTCAAAGCGTTCTACCACTCCCGGCCACTCTGCTTTTATCCTGTTAAGAAAAGCCTTGATTTTGGTTTCTTCCTTTAGATTTTCCATAAGCTTATCAGGTTTTTTAATATATGCTAATTTAAAAAAATATTCCAAATTAGATTAATTGTAACAGTACCTATACAATCAATTAATTATTAAAATTTGCACAAGCGACAAGAGTCCTATTCTTGGAGAACACTTCTCCATAGTGTTATTGCTGCTTAGGAGAGAACATTATTGCTTAGCAAAAAAAAACTACCTAACATACAATCGAAACAGCGCTTGGAATAACGACATCTTACATCCATTTCATTACCGTACTGGCGGGAACTCCAATACAATTACCTGTCCGACAAAATGTCAACATCAATATGCCATTTAAGGTGAGAAATGGCTATATCCTTGGCATAAAATAATGATAAAAGTATATATAAAATAAAATGCAGCATTATAAGATCATATTTTTCCAGGATTGGAGTAAATAAAAAAGCCCTTCAATCCTGAGAGGGCTTTTTCATAGTCGTCTATCCCTATAAGTAGGAATTTCAAAGCTAATTATTGTAATTTATATTTTTGGCGTCTGAATAAACTGAACAGAAAAAAAATGTCATTATATTTTGAGTTTATTAAAGGTAGCTAAACCCTGCTTCGATAAGCCTCATTCAATAAATACTTTGCGTTTATTAGATCTTTTTCAGTTAAAATATAAAAACTGATCCAGCCAGATTTTTTAAAAACATGATGCACTTCTGCCTTTCCTGAAGCGAGTAACTCTTGCTTAACCTGCCTGGTGAATAAAATATCCAGCAGCCCATTACTGTGTAAATGACCGATCTCTTTTTGTCCGTAATTAAACTGCATTCCTCCAAATTTATGCAAGCTCACGTTTGTTCCGTCCCAACTTAGTACCTCGTTTTCAATTTCGTCAAACCAGGCTAGTCTTTCGGGCGCAACCAGCAACATTGCAATTTTTAAACAGCTATCATAAATCAGTGCAAACAGTGGTATGCCTTTGAGGAAATTGAGCCGATAAACGATAAACCGGAACATTATTCTTCGCTAAGGGTTTTAATATGTTCCATTACCCTTAAATGTACATTTCTGGTAATGCTCTCGGCCCATAAATCGTAATACCAGGTTGGAAAAACGTGCAGTTTATACCAGCTATTTCCAATCAAAGTTGTGGTTCCATCACCATTATTATATAATAAAAACTGCCCGCGTTCAATATCAATATGCCCCATTATTTCAGGATCTTTAGGTTGGTTGACAATATCAAAAGTTAGGTTTTTATTTTCTTCGTAGGTTACTATCTTTTCGTCGAAAGTATAGCCATTGCTAAAAATACATTTTCGGCCCGCACCATTTTTGTATCCGGAAACTGTTGTTTGCATAGGACTTGGCATCCCTACTTTAAAAAGCCAGTAGTTGTTTGGTTTATTGATTTTATTAAAAGCAACCACATGTTTCCAGATTTTTTCAGGCTTTGCCTTAATAATCACCTCATCAGAAACCATATTTTCATAATGATGATCTGATATCGAATCGACAACAAAAACGGCAAAAAGCAATGAAACAAAGCTTATGTTTAATGTTTGTTTGTTCTTCTTAAACATAACCTTTCCAATAAAAGTACCCGTGGTAACAAAAGCAAAAATGAGCGGTGACACAATAAGCAGGCAGATGGTTCCTTCACCAAGAAAGAAAAAACTCAGTACAATAGCAAAAAAGCCGTTCAATATAGAATACCAGATCAGCTTTTTACTGCTGAATTTCAAATCACGCCAATACCATGCGGCTAATATCCCCATTAATATAGGAAGGATAATGAATTCAGAAAAAACTAAAATACCCCCACTTTGAGGCTGGAGTACAAATCTGTTTATCCCGATAATGCTAATAATTAAAATATTGGGAACCAGAAAACCTAAAAATTCTTTGTCTACAGATGCTTTCATTATTTAATATTTATAATACCAAACATAAAATAAAAATATTAAACTTTCAAAATTTACTGAAAATAAAAAAACTACTCAACCCCTCTTGTATTCATCAGGATGGTATAAAGCGATTTTGAAGCGGTGATGAAAAGTATATTTTTATTTTTCCCGCCAAAACAAATGTTACCGCACCATTCCTCAGGCACATCTATATGGGCGATTTTTTCGCCTGTAGGTTTGTAAATATTTACTCCCTTTCCTGTTACGTAAATATTTCCTTTATTGTCCAAAGTCATCCCGTCAGAATGCTGGTTAAGAATGAGTTGTTTATCTGTTAATCTGGCATCGTCACCGATACGGTAACGGTAAGTTTTATTTGCCTCCATATCGGCCACATACAAAAATTTACCATCAGGAGTACCTACAATTCCATTAGGTTTAATTACATCATCTGCAACTACAATTGCCTCTTTTTTTCCTTTGGGGATATAATAGACCTTTTGGCCTTTAATTTCGGGCGATTTCCGCGTCCAATAATCTCGCTGATAATAAGGATCGGTAAAATATATCCCACCTTTCTTATCCAGCCAGATATCATTCGGACCATTTACTTTTTTACCTTCATACTCACTAAAGAGTACCTTTATGTTCTTATTTTGATCAATAGACCAGATCTCGTTATTTTCGTCGGCACATACAATCAAGTTGCCCTTCTGATCAAAATAAGTACCGTTTGCCCTTCCTGATTTATCCATATACAGACTCAGCTTACCATGAATATCGTATTTCCAGATTTTGTCGTTCGGTTGGTCTGTAAAAAAAACGTTTCCCTGTTTATCAACCGATGCACCTTCTGTAAACTTAAACTGTGAAGAAATCAATTTTAAACTATCCTGAACAAACAGGTTTTGTTCAGCACTTTGTGCAAAGCAAGCCAAGCTTAGGGCCAAACAGGCCAGAAAGAGAAAATATTTTTTCATTTGTGTTTTTTAATTGTTTGATCAGACCTCGCAGGTTTTAAAAACCTGCGAGGTCTGTTTCAGTAAATATATCAACTTACCCGCTTCCCTTTGAGTAACATATTTAATGCATCATCCAGCGTCCCGGCCTTTTGCACTTCACCTTCGTTTACAAAATAGATTTCATCGGCATTTTCAATGGTATTCAGGCGGTGTGCAATAATCACCAATGTAGTTTCTTTAGAAAGTTTATTTAAAATACTGCCCAAAAGTTGTTCGGTTATGGTATCAATGTTGGCTGTAGCTTCATCAAGAATCAACAATTCAGGATTTCTAAGCACCGCACGCATAAAGGCAATCAACTGTTTCTGTCCTAAACTGATACTGTCTGATCCTGAAGTAATCTGTGTACTCAATCCTTCATCAAATATGGCTAATAGCGCATTCAGGTTCGCTTCTTCAATTATTTTTTGCAGTTCAGCATCTGTAACCGATTTATACTGACTGTTGCCATATAAAATATTCTCTTTCACCGTTCCGGTAAACAAAAACGGCTCCTGCAATATAAAACCTATTTTTTGTGTTCTTTCTGCTGCAGAAAACGACCTGATATCTTTACCATTTAACAAAACCCTTCCTTTGGTAGGATCGTATAAACGGGAAATGAGTGAAGCTGTTGTCGTTTTTCCGCCGCCGGTTGGCCCAATTAAGGCATAGGTTTTTCCTTTCTCAAACCTTAAATTGATATTATGCAAGATTTCTTTACTGTCATCATAAGAAAAGTGAACGTTCTTGAATTCTATCAATGCAGTTGAAGTGGCTGTCTCATTCAATGCCAGTTGTTTTAAATTGCTTTCCAAGGATAAAATCTGCGAAATTCTATCCCAGCTGGCCATCGCCACCTGAAAACTGGTCCAAAGCGCAGCCAATTGCCTTAACGGATTATAAAAATTTGTGGTATAAGAGATATAACTCACCAATAAACCCAGGGTAAAATGGCCCTTCGCAATTAAATGAATACCAA
This sequence comes from Pedobacter sp. BG31, assembly GCF_042464845.1. Taxonomy (NCBI): domain Bacteria; kingdom Pseudomonadati; phylum Bacteroidota; class Sphingobacteriia; order Sphingobacteriales; family Sphingobacteriaceae; genus Pedobacter; species Pedobacter sp. BG31. The sequence continues at coordinate 49,895 of NZ_JBHNZK010000006.1, read as the reverse complement.
ATAGCAAAGTAATTAATTGCGCAATGCTGGATAACAGACCGTAAACAGGGACAAAAGTATTGTTGGCTAAACCCGCACTGATAGCTGTTTTATAATTCTTGGTATTGGCTTCGTTAAAACGTTTCCTAAAATAATCCCTGCGGTTAAAGGCAATAATAACTTTAAAATTGTTCAGACTTTCCTGTATCTCGGCACTCATTCCGCCAACGCTTTTTAAATTTTTAGCATTTTTAGCTTTTACCCAGGGCGATAAAGCCACCGTAAAAAGCACAATAACTACGGCGGGCGCAAGCGTAGCGGCACCCAATTCAACGTTAATGGAAAGGAGGAAAATGCCGGCGCCGATCATGGTAACGATACTGCCGATAAACTGCATTAAGGATTGTGAAAAAAACTGATTCAGTTTGTCAGTATCGTTATTTACCCTCGAAATGAGGTCTCCAACCTTATTCTGGTTAAAAAAAGAAACCGGTAACTCCTGTAATTTATTAAAAATGGCATTTCTTAAGGTATATAACATTCGCTGCCCCACCCCGCCCATTAATCTTGTTTGAGTGTAACCTGTAACCATAGCAATCATATACATCACCAATAGTATCCCGCCAAAAATCAGAACACCGTGAAATTGTTTGTTACGGATATAGGTATCGATGGTATGACCTACCAGTAACGGACCCAAAAGCAATAATCCTGAGTTCACCAAAATGGCGATCAGTGCCAGCCAAAGGTTTTTATGCTCGGTAGAAATGAGTTTTAGCAGGCTTTTCAGCGCTTTATATGTAGATTGTTTTTCCCGCCCGCTATTAAGCTCGTTAAGATTGTAGTTCATAATTACTGGTGCTCTGTTGTGAATTGTAAATCTGAACATATTCAGGACTGCTTTTTAACAACTCCTGATGGGTTCCTTCCGCAATAATTTCGCCTTGCATCAGCAAGATCACTTTATCATAATATTCAACAGATGCTATTTTTTGGGTAATGGAAATTAAAGTTAAACCTGGATAATTTTGCTGGATATTCTCCAGGATCTTTTTCTCTGTAGAGGTATCAACCCGGGCGGTGAAATCATCCAGCAACAGGATTTTCGGATTCACTGCTAAGGCCCTGGCCAGCATAATCCGTTGTTTTTGTCCGCCGGAAAGGCTATTTCCCCGCTCCGACACAATTGTGTTTAGCTGATCGGGCAAGGCATTTACAAAATCTTTCAATTCTGCAGTAGCAATGGCTTTAGCCAGCGACTGGTCTGTAACCGTATCACTAAAGGCAATATTCTCCCTGATGCTCATATTAAACATAATGCTATCCTGAAATACAAAACCAACCTGTTTATGGAAATCTTCCTGTTTGTATTGTTGAATCTCCTGCCCATTGTATAATACAGATCCGGCATCAGCATCGATCAAACCTGTCAAAACATAAAGCAGTTGTGTTTTCCCAGCGGCTGTAGGACCAATTATAGCCGTTCTTGAGCCTGCCTGGGCAGTAAAAGAAATTGATTTCAAAACTGGTTTTTGGCCAAAGCTTAAGCTGATATTTTTCGCCTCCAAATAGCCTTTTAAAGAAGTGCTTAACGTTCCGGGATGGATAATTTCCGCAGCATTGAGCACATTTTCAATCCTCTGGTAAGATGCTGTAGCCTGTGCAATAACATTACTCATAAAACCGATTACCAAAATGGGAAATACGATGAGCGTAAGGTAGCTGTTAAAAGCAGCAAACTCTCCCAATGTCATCGAATCAGTAATGACGAAATGACCACCCAGTACCAAAATGCATAAACCAGATAAATTGGCTGTAAAAACAATAACAGGAATTAAAGCTGCAAACATCCGGAGGATGGATATACCCAAATCCCTCGCTTTTGCATTTGCATCCAAAAACTTGTTGTATTCCAGCATCTGCGAATTGATGATGCGAATTAATGCGGAGCCCATAATGCTTTCGCTAATCACTTTATTGAGCCAATCGATTACTTCCCTGCTCTTTTTAAAAAGCACCTTAACTTTGCTCAACACATAGAAAAATGCCCCTCCGATAATTGGTACGATGGCAATTACACAGAGCGCCAGTTTCCAATTGATTGTAAGCAGTAGAATACTTGCCCCGACAATTAAAAATATAGATGAACAAATGGAAACGATAGCCTGCGAAACAAACATTTTGATCGAATCAGCATCAGCTGTAAGGTTGGTCAGCAGTTTTGAGGGGTTAGCCTGAATAATGTAAGCATGGCTTTGTCGCGAAATCTGATCAGACAACTTTGTCCTCAAATCTCTGGCCACCCGTTCAGAAGCATAGGTTTGCACAATGCTCTGTAAATAAGTGAAAATAAAAACAAACGCTATGGCCAGCGAAAACTGAAGCAGAATGGATTGCAGGTTGAAAGTTTTATGGGTATAAGCATCAATACCATTGGCAATAATCTTCGGTAAAAGTAAGTTGATGCCGTTACTGAGCAACGCAAACAGGATCAGCATAAAAATTAAGCCTTTATAATTTCCAAGTAAACTGAAAATACCTGGTTTTTTGGCTTCTTTGGTTTTTCTCATATCAATGAAGATACCTTAATTTGTAGTTTCCAAATTTAGCCGAATTAATTGACATCGTTTGTAAGAAAGATATTAAAGAAGAAAGATATTTATAAACGAACAAACCAAGTTGTTTACTTATGATTTAAAACCCATTTACCACTAAACATTACTACCTTTGCAATAAAAGCCATTGGAGAAAATGGTTAAACCCAAAACAAATGATTGAAATAGGAAAATACAACGAGTTAAGGATTTTAAGTAAAACAGAAGCCGGATTAAACTTAACAGACGGTGATAAACTGGTCGTGCTCCCCTACCAATACGTTCCGAACGGAGTAGAAATTGGTGATAACATTAACGTTTTTGTATTTATACAAAAAGATGGCCGCTTAACTGCCACTACCCAAAAAGCCTATGCTGAAGTTGGCGATTTTGCCTTTTTAAAGGTAGTTTCTGATGGCGATGACGGGGTTTTTATGGATTTGGGAATCGATAAAGACGTGTATATACCTAAACGCGAACAAAAAAGGCCTATGCAAAAAGGCTACAAGTATGTGGTTTACCTTTATTTAGATGAAAATAACGATCGACTTTTGGCTTCATCTAAATTGTATGATTTTGTTGAAGAAGATGGTTTTGATTTTGAAGAAGGTGATGAAGTGAGTTTATTGATTACCGAAGAAACCGATCTTGGTTACAATGCCATCATCAACAATACTTACATTGGTTTACTGTACAATAATGAAGTTTTCGATAATATCCAACCGGGCGACATGCGTAAAGGCTGGATCAAGAAAATCCGCGTAGAAGGCAAAATTGATTTAACCTTGCAACCTAGCGGATACGGCCATATCCTTGATTCGAAAGAGATGATTTTGAAAGAACTTAAAAAAAGTGGCGGTGTGATTGAACTGGGCGACAAAAGCTCACCTGAAGATATTTACCACCGTTTTCAGATCAGTAAAAGTGCATTCAAAAAAACGATTGGCTCCTTGTACAAAGAACGTTTGATTCTGCTTTCCGACGACTCGATCAGATTGCTTTCAGACGAAGACGCTGAATAACCTTATTTTCTGCTGGTTGGTGCGACATGAACCAGCAGAGTTTTTTTTATCGGTTGGTGTCACAACTACCGAAAGACGAATCTAATTCAGATTGAATTTATCGTTTGTAATCTTAACCATGTTGGAAGCCGAAACGATGTTGACAATCATAATTCCGATCACAATAGCCAAAATAACCTGTAATGTAGAGTAAACCTTCGTCCCCGAAACAAAAATCCTTGAACCTTTAATCAGTTCATTACCCACCTTAGACTGTATTTTAATCAGTGCCGATAGCTTGACCAACGTTTGATTCACTGCTTTTTTTCCTGTCGATTCGTAAATTGACCTTCCTTCTTCTGCACTGGCCATATTCAACATTTTGGCTTCTATACGCTGCTGAACAAGCAACGCCTTTTTGAACTCATTTAAATAGTTTTTTTCCTGTTTTACCAGAAAAGTAAGCTCGTATTTATTAATTACTGAATCAATTTTCCGGTTATGGTTATTCATATTTGCAAGCGTTGAACCTTCTGCAGCATCGTTTCCAAGCAACAGTTCCTGCAGGATGGCATTTTTATAATATAGATTTTCAGCAATGAAATATAAGTCTGTAGCCGGAATAAGCCTGTCGTTATACATCGAAATGAAAGAGTCATTGATTTTTTCTACACTTTTATCTTCCAAAAAGCGGATCATCAAGGTGCAGCACATAATACAGAAAAGCAAAAAAGCAGTTTTTAGCTTATTTTTAAGGCTAAAGGCAAATTTCATAATACAACCGGTTAATATGTTACAGGTACAGGAAAGTAAATCCGTGCAATCCTTAAATCTGTGTAATCAGGTGTTAAAAATAATCCTCCTGTGCCGTTTTCGCGAAAAGCTGTGGCGCAAAATTGACTAAATATAACTCTTTTTTTGCCCGGGTTACAGCGGTATACAACCAACGTAAAAAATCAACATCGATCATTTCTTCTGTAAGGTAACCCTGATCGGCAAAAACAGCATCCCACTGGCCGCCCTGTGCTTTATGGCAGGTTACCGCATAAGCAAACTTGATCTGTAGTGCATTATAGAAGGGATCAGCTTTAATTGCCAACATTCTCTGCCGCTTATTGGCAATATGTTCGTAATCTTCATTAAGGCCATCAAAAAGCTTTTTATTCTGTTCGTAAGGCAGATTTGCACTTTCTAAATTCAAAGTATCCAACATCACCTTACAACTAATCTGACCTGCGGCCGGAAAATCCATAAACTCTAAAGTGGCATCAGCAAAACGGAAACCATAACGTTCTTCTTCTCCCCTTACACGAATCACTCTGGCCATGTCGCCATTGGCAATAAAGGCAGTATCTTCGTTTTCAGGCAGCCAGAAATAATTATTCCGCACCACCATAATCTGGTCACCGCCAGTTAATTCTTCTTCACGGTATAATAACCTTGCCCTGATCTGCTGGTTATACACATTGGCTGATTTATTGGAACGGCAAACCACCAGGGTATTTTCCATACCAAATTTCCGGTAAGCATACTCCAGGCCTTCTACCAATCGTGCACCAGCCATGTTGTAAATATCGGTGTAGTTTTTGGTCAGGAATTTAGGTAACGGATGTTCAGGATTTTTGGCAATCTGGTTCCGTAGCATGGTGGCATTGGCCAGAATACCCGACTTCTTACCCTGTCGAACCACTTCCTTTAACTCTACCGATGAAACCGTTAAGGCGAATTTATCTTTTAAGTATTGTTCATTTAGTGCCGGGCTGTCTAAACTTCCTACCGGAGGCAATTGAGCGGTATCACCCACAAAAAGCAGAAAACAGTTTTTGGTATTGTACACAAACTCCAGCAGATCACGTAATATCGAAGAGCCAGTCTCATTAAATTCATCAGCGATCATTGAGGCTTCATCGATAATAAACAGCGTATTTTCGGAGAGGTTCGGCGCCAGCTGAAACTGCATTTCTGGCGATGCTGCTGAGCGTTTTCTATAAATCCTTTTATGTATGGTTAAAGCTTTACGAAATGAATATTGACTCATTACTTTTGCCGCCCTTCCGGTTGGGGCAAGCAGTTCGCTTCGCAGGTTAAACTGCCTTAACACCTTTACCAAAGCTGCTACCGAGGTGGTTTTACCCGTACCGGCATAACCTTTCAGTACAAAACAGCGGTACTCATCGTCCTGTTGTAAAAATGCCGACATCCGTTGGCAAAACAGCATTTGCTCCTTGGTCGGCTGATGTTCGTATGCTGAAGCGATAAGCTGGCTTTTGTCGTAGATCATCTCTAATGGTTAATTGTTTAAACGGTTAATCGGTTAACTGCTTAGTGTACATGAAACAGTAATTGAGGTTTCCAGCACAGCCCTATTTAACTAAACCGTATTGAAGCGATATCTCCCGATCTAAATAGTCATTTGTTTTTTAGCAAAAGTGTGATCGGGAATTTAGCGGAAAGACGGACTACAGTATCCGATTAGCAGTAAGCTACCTTTCCAAATAATAGCAATCGCGCTATGCCCTATGCTTCCTGCTATTACAAAAGTAACGTTTCAATACGATGAGCCATTACCATATTTTGTTTTTTGCTGTAGCTGAAAATGGTAAAATGGCCATCCTGCGAGGCTACCAGACCAATAGACTGAGGCTGATCGTTTACAAACTGGGCAACGGAAAAATGGCGGGTGCCGCCAAGTTGCCCTGGATAAAGAATTGTATCTTCTCCACCAAAAATCGGCTCCGAAAACGCAATCTGTTCTACAGTAGGTTTTCCCTTTGCACGGCCTATTTTGGCCCCAAATGCAATCAGTTCGAATTCTTCGTTGATAATCGTTGCGCCGTCAACCGCGGTTAAACCAGCTAAATGTTCCACCTCACGGCGCACAGCCCCTTGCGAGAAAATCTCGCTTTGGTTACCATTTTGCTTTGCCAGGTTGGATAATCCACAGAATGGAGGTTCAACCAGATACTGGATAGGGTGAATAATGGATTCTTCCCATTTTACATCACCCTTAGGCACAATTAACAAAGCTCCACCCCTGCCGTGCGCCCGCATAGAAACCGAAAACTGAATTAAAATATTAATCGGGTCGTTCCAGCTTGCCAATACAGTTAAATCCAGTAAGGCTTGCAAAATAGGCGGACAATCTCTATTGTTACAGCTCCTATCATCAACGATTCGGATCTGTTCGCCCTTTAACACCGCCACATTAGTAAATTTACCAATACCATAAATCCTGCGGTGCTTGATCACAATTAAGCCGGGCTCAGAAACATCTACTACAAAACAAAAGTTAGGAATATTAAGGGTTGTACCCCAGATATAAAGCTCACCGTCTTCCTCCCACACACCCAGATGTATCCCCGAACGCTCAATTCCAGGGGCTATTTTGGTTAAATTATTTGCATTTAAGGATAATTTTTTAGCAAAACGCAATGGTTTTGAGGTTTGCTCAGGAGGTAAAAAAGCAATCGAAATCCTGGGCGAATGCCCCTCCTCCTTACGTAAACTGCTCCAAAAAGCCACATCAATGATCGCTTCAATATTTTTTTGATCTGGTTGAGTAGCCAAATCTATTTCGCCTTGCGCAATTGCATTCTTATGCAGTTTAACAAAATGTTCTTCTATTGTTGCTGCAATGGTGTTTGCCGCTTTATAGGTAGGCTTATAACTCATGTTCCGAATTTAAGCCGAATATTCCGATTTTTGAATAGCCTAAAAGTTTGATTTTGGTAAAAAAATAGCGTCCACCTGTTCATCGGAAAATCGGTTAGCGTGGTACAAATAACTATTCTGTGCTTTTCCCCATTCTCTGGCAAAAACCAAATGACTTTGGTAGCAAGACCAAAAAATTCACCACATCTTAGCGTTAATCCTCAAAAAAGTCTATTTTTGTTTCAATGCGTAACAATAGTCTCTTATTGATTGACCCAAATTTCAAAGCTGACACATCTGTAAACTGCCATTTATTATTGAAAATAACAAATGATAGCTTTTCTTATGCCGTGGTTAACCAGGATACTAAAGAGATTAATCTCATTTTTGATAAACAAGGATGCAAAGATGTTGAAAAAGACCTCAAAACGGCCTTTGAAACCGACCATTATCTTTCTTTAAATTATGGAGCCGTTAAGGCTGCTATCCATACATCAAACTTTATTTTTATCCCTGATGAATGGTTTGACCGCGAAAATTTGACTGTTTACGCCCAATACCTGGGCTCTGACGCTAAAGTTTACACCAAACACAACGAAAAGCTGGGTTTTAACACTGTTTTTTGTTTAGACGAGGATTTAAAAGCAAATCTGCCGGAACAAACCGATCTTTATCCGCAATCTGAACCATTAATGGTTTTATTTGATCACCTTGCAGACGAATCTTTATTAGTCGATTTTACTGCAGTATCTTTTAATGTACTCTATTTAAAAGATAAGAAGGTCATTTTTCAAAACCACTACGAATCAGAAAATGCTGAAGAATTTAATTATTTTCTATTGCTGATGATCGAACAATTGGGCCTCAATGATACTATCCCTGTTTACTTACAAGGTATCATTAACGAAGATGATGAGCACTATACCTGTTTATTAAAATACTTTAACCAACTTTATTTCTTTCTTCCCGCTGGTAAACAAAATAGCGAGTTACTGGCAGACATGCCTAAACACTATTTCAGCGGCCTTCTTGCTTTAGATTTATGCGGATAATTGGTGGCAAATTAAAGGGAATCCGTTTGCAGCCCCCTGCAAATTTACCGGTACGCCCCACAACGGATATGGCCAAAGAAGCACTCTTCAATATCCTGAACAATAAATACGATTTCGAAACCTGTGCTGTATTGGATTTATTCTGCGGCACCGGAAATTTAACTTTAGAGTTTGCTTCACGTGGCGCAGAAAGTATTTTAGCAGTTGATATGGATTACGGCTGCGTAAACTGGGTGAAAAATACAGCTAAACAATACCAGTTTGATCAGATTGATGTACGTAAGGGTGATGTTTTTAAATTATTGAAACAAATGACCGGCAGTTACGACCTGATCTTTGCCGACCCGCCCTACAACATGCCTAATATTCCGCAGATTCCGGTAATGGTTGAATCCCAACAGTTGCTAAAGCCCAATGGTTTATTAATTGTAGAACACCAAAGTAATATGAAACTGAACAGCCAGCCGGGTTATACCGAAACGAGAAAATACGGAAATTCTTCCTTCAGCTTTTTTGAGTTTAGTTAGATTGGTTATTGGTTTATTGGTCATTAGTCATTGGTTTATTGGTCATTGGTTTATTGGCCATTAGTCATTGGTTATTGGTTCAATCTGCTAACAACTCAAGGTTAAAGATTGGTTTGCTGATAATTGTTAGTTGATTATTGGTAATTGACTTATTCATTTAATCCGCGCTTCCCAGTGAGAATTACGGTTCTGGATGAAGGCCCCCACAGGGACTCACCTTTGTTTATAAACCCGATCGTCAGCGGTACGAAGGCTTTTTCAGCCGAGTTTAGCAGAGAGCGGGACTGAACCACCCCAATTATCTTCCCCCCTTTCATTTCCAAACCCCTTTTATATACTCAACCTTCTTTCTTCAATTTCCCTTATTCTCCCATAGTTCTTTCTGCCATATCCATACCTATGGCCTTGCCCTTTTTTTTCTCGCACCATATTAGAGAATGTATTTATTACTGCATCACCTGTTTCCATAATGTGTTTCACTCCTGTTATATACACCACGCTAACCACTAAACCCTCAGCGCTAAACTATTCCGCTTTTAACTATTATACCTATATTTGAATCATGAAGATAGCGCTATTTCCAGGCTCATTTGATCCGATCACGATTGCCCACGTCAATATTTTACAACGGGCCACTCCACTTTTTGATAAAATTATAGTAGGCATTGGACTTAACAGTTCTAAACAGAATTTTTTAAGTGCTGAACAGCGTCTTCAGATCTTACAGACCGTTTTTAAAGGTTATCAGAACATCGAAATCCAAACTTATGAAGGTCTAACTGTAGATTTCTGCCGGAAAATAAATGCCACCCATATGGTGCGCGGAATCCGCTCAGCTGCTGATTTCGAATATGAACGGGCTATTGCGCAGATCAATCAAACCATGATGCCTGAAGTAGAAACCATCTTACTGTTAAGTAAACCGGAATACTCTGCCATCAGTTCGACAATTGTCCGCGATATTTTAAGAAATCATGGCGATGTTAGTCCATTTGTACCCAAAGAAGCATTGGCATTTTTATAGTTTTTGTTAACCACAGATGTACACGGATAAACACAGATTTAAATCCAGGTCCATCAAAGTTACACGGTTCTCCTTTTCCAGAGGGAATAACTAACCGCATAGGACGGGGTTTTGTATCAGTGTGCGTAAAGTATTACTGACTGATCAGCTATATCTTAACCCATAGCTACCTCAACGAATCTTTTCGAGCGGAATGCAACGCAGTCGACAATCTATTTAGTAGCGCTCGACTGCGAGAATTGAACACTTCGCTTCAAACGAGCGCTACGTGATCAAGAAGGATATTTCATTATAAAATCTTATCTGCCTTCTCTTTATCTGTGGTTAAAAATTATTTTTAAATAAAACTGTAACGTTTCTAAAAACCTGTTACCAATTGGGTATATATTAAATGAAAGAAACAGAAAACATATTTCTCACCCTGATCAATCAGCACGCAGCGATTATACATAAGATTTCTAAAATGTATATGAACGACGCCGAAGAACAGCGTGACCTGTTTCAGGATATGGTATTACAATTATGGAAAGCTTATCCTTCTTTTAAAGGGAATAGCAAATTTACCACCTGGATGTACCGCGTTTGCGTCAATACAGCATTAATCTATTTAAAAAAAGACAGAAGAAAAGTAGACAAAACCCCATTTGATATACATACTGATGTAATAGATGTAAACGAAAATGAAGGGAAAGAAGAAAAACTAACTTATTTGTACGCTGCCGTTCAAGAATTAAATGAAATTGAAAAAGCATTGATCTTCCTTTTTCTCGAAAATCAATCACATCGCGAAATTGCCGAAAATCTGGGAATAAGCGAGGGTAATGCACGTGTAAAACTTAACAGGACAAAAGAAAAATTACAATTCATCATAAAGAAAAATGGTTATGAATTTTGACGATTTAAAAAAAGAATGGAATGCTGAAACTACGGAAGGAAGCAACATTTCTTCGGATATGCTTAAGATAAAAAAGTCGCACACTCCTATTGATAAAATCAGGGCGAAGATGAAACATGAATTTTTTTATCAACTTGCCTTTTTAGCATTTATGGTATGTATCCCATTTATAGCTGAGTTTTCAGTTGCGCTAAATCAGGTATATTTTATGACATACGCCATCATTTGTGGTTTTACAGCCTATTACTTTTTTAAATTCTACAGGTTTTATAAAAATTCGTATGATATGAGCATGGATACCCGCAAAAATATCCTTTGGTTTTATTATGAAATGAAATTGAATATTGAGCTATATAAAGCCTTAACCTATATTATAGTTTTCATAATAGTAGGATTTATGTCAGCTTACTTGTTGATCGAAAAAGCAACCGTTTTCGCAAAGATTTTAACCAGGCTATCGATTGTATATATTTTATTGAACTGTTTTATTACGGTCTTAATTATTGGACTGATAACAGAACTATGGGCTTGGTATTGTTATGGAAAATACCTTAAACAGGTTAAAAAAGTAGTTGATGAATTAGATTACGAGTAAACCGGTATTTCCCGATATCAGAAGTTGCCACCTGCAATAGCAATATGAATTTTTATTTTAATCTTGATTGTGATGTCGGCTATTTCTAACTGACACCACAATTAATAAAAATTTATAATATTTTACCTGCCCTTAACACATCCATAATAGACGGAAAAGTATTTTGAATAACAGGTGAAATCTGTTTTTTATTTAACCAGACAGCCTCATCGATGCCTTCTTCTTTTTGGGGAACCAATTTAGGTTCGCCCTTAACCTTCATTTTGTACCAGTTGGTTTTCTTGATTACCATTTTATTGCCCATCGGATAAACGTGGTAAGTTTTACAAAGCTTTTCTTCCCGTTTAAAAACCCTGATTCCACACTCCTCTTCTACCTCGCGCACAGCAGCTTCCTTCATTTTTTCACCGTCTTCCAGCTTTCCTTTTGGCAGATCCCATTTTTTGTTCCTGAAAATAAAAAGATAATTGCCATTTGCACTTTCTACCAAACCGCCGGCAGCTTTTATAACGGCGCAATCTTTCTTTAATTTTTTAAAAGTTTCCTGAGGATTTTTTGTCAAGAATATATAGCTCTTTTTAGATCCGTTTTTCAATTTTTTATAGAACGTTTCAAGATTGAAATCCTGAAATTCCAGCTGTTGAATTTTTTCCTTTTGCTCAGGCAAAAAGTCCGAGATAAACAAAGTATTATCGTTGATGTAAATTCTATAGTTTTTTGGCATGTAGTTTAAAGCATATTAAAATGGAGGCGTAATTGGGCCCTATAGCAAAATCAGTGTTTCTTCTTTAACCCATCAAAGGATTTTTTAATACAGCAATATATTTGCTTGCCCTAAAGTAAAAAAATTGCTGAGTTATTTATAGGATATAAAAAAAAGGTTACAACAATTAATGTTGTAACCTTATCTAAATTAACGCTCTCAATCAAAGATTGATGCAAGGCTCTCACCCCTTGCTTGCTACAAATATATAACAATTTATTAAAGTGCAGAAAAAAAAACAGCGATTAATTAAAAATAATCTTAAACGCTTATTTACCAGGTATTTTATTTGTAAAAACTAATGATAATTGTCATCAGGAAGAACATTCAGGTAGGAACAACGGTTAATAATTTCCCAGCGATAACGTTTTTTTTATAATTTTAACTTTTTAATCTGCCATGTCCATACCTTTATTATCAGAAACAGATCTGGAAATATACCGAAATGATCTTTCTAATCCGGAAAAATCAACTGACGAACTCTTTAACAGATTAAATGGGTTGTACCAGCGTTTTGCGACCAATGAACAGCTGCTTACAGATTTTGAATATATTTCGGCGCTTAACAGCCTCGAAAGTAGTTACACCTCGAAAAAAGAGCATTTCAACAAAGAAATCGCTGAACTGAAAAAACAATTTAAACAACTTGATAACCGGATTGTTGCGGCCGAACAAAAACTCAGACATGGCATTCCGGAGGATCTTCTGGTCATGGACAAAATTATTGCCGAACAGGAATCTATTATAGCAGACCAGGAAAAGCTGAATAATGCCGAAACCCATATTGTAGAGGAAGTGAGGAAAATCGATATTGAGCATGGTAAGGCGCTTCAAAAACTAGAAGAACAAGAGAGAAACAGGGAAACCCCGCTTAAAGGCAAGTTTTCAGCCTTTAAAGAACAAATTGAGATTGCTGAAAAAGGAATTACTTTAAAAGTAAGGTCACTTTCACTCCTTGCTATCATCGGTATTCCGCTAATTATAGATTTATTTTTCGGTTTGGCTGGTTCTCCTACTTTCTCGAAGAGTTCCAATAATATTATTTTCAATCACTATATTTTTATAATCTGCCTGATATTGATCGAACTGTTTCTTGCCGATAAAATCAGGAACAGGATTTCATATGTTTTATCGATAACCTATCTTAAAGATTCGCTGAAAACATTGGATAACCTGCTAATTGAAAACAAAAGAAAGCTAGCTAAAATAGAATCAGCACATCATATCTCGCTAGCCGAATTTGTAAAGAAAAACGGAGATGCTTTAAATTATTAGTTATTCTTTAAAAGAAAGGGATTCAGAAATATCGCTATCTCTGAACCCCAATCATCAAGTTTGATCTGATGGGTTCAGCCTATAGTGTAGCCATATCAATCACGAAACGGTAGCGTACATCACCTTTTTCCATACGCTCGTAGGCATGGTGAATATCTTTCATATCGATGATTTCAATCTCCGAAACGATATTATGCTCTGCACAGAAATCTAACATTTCCTGAGTTTCGGCAATACCGCCAATACCAGATCCAGCCAGGCTTTTTCTACCTCCGATTAAGCTGAAAGCTGCAATTTCTGCTGGTTTAGGTGGAACACCCACACAAATATGTACGCCATTTGTGCTTAATAACGAAAGGTACATGTTAAAATCATGTTCTGCTGAAACCGTATCCAATATAAAGTCGAAAGTACCTCTTGCTGCTTTAACCTGTTCAGCATCGGTGGTTACAACGAAGTGATGGGCGCCAAGTTTTTTGGCATCCTCTTCTTTTTTGGGTGAAGTACTTAATACGGTAACCTCAGCCCCAAAAGCTACGCCAAATTTCACCGCCATATGGCCCAAACCACCTAAGCCTAATACAGCCAGTTTATGCCCTTTACCTACTTTCCAGTGTTTTAGCGGAGAATAAGTGGTAATACCTGCACATAACAAAGGTGCTACAGCGGCCAGATTTAATTTATCAGACACATGAAGTACAAATTCCTCTCTCACTACAATCGTATCCGAATATCCACCATAAGTTGGTGTTTTACCATCTCTCGCTAAATTATTATAAGTTTGCGTATTGCCCTCCAAACAATATTGTTCCAAATCCTGCTTACAGTTTTCGCAAACCTGACATGAATCGACCATACAGCCTGTCCCAGCCAGATCTCCTACTTTAAATTTCTTCACGTGATCTCCAACCTTCACTACGCGACCTACTATCTCGTGACCAGGAACCATAGGAAATATTCCCTCAAACCAATCATTTCTGATCTGGTGCAGATCTGAATGGCAAACCCCGCAGAAAAGTATTTCGAACTGAACATCATGAGGTCCTACGTCCCGACGTTCAAAATTCCAGGGTGCAAGATCCGTTTCGGCATTTTGTGCCGCATATCCTTTTGTTGCTATCATAAAAATTTAAATTAATTAGAGGTAACAAATGTAAACAGCTATTTGTTATGGATAATTACGCAAATCAAATTAATCATTACAAAATTCAAACAATCACTTAAAATATAAATCTACTTAAAGTTTACCTGTTGCGTCGGCATATTTTTTACCATCCTTTACCCCGACAGATTTTGTTACACCAGCGCATCTTTGAATGATAATATCAGAACTCCCAGATTTTCTCTGTTTTTAACACTCAACCATCATGCAGTTTCAGATCATTAAAACAAGCGGAAAAAACATTGGCTGGGTAACCGGGCTTTGGCATATAAAATATATTTCTAAGCTTTACGATTCTTTATCCAACTGATTTCCAGCAGGTGACAATAAAGCGCTTTTAGCATCCATCAAAATTTCCAATATTTGTATTGTTGAAATGTCTGAATCAAATCCGGATTCTGAAATTTTCTTATCCCAAACGCAAAATAATGGGGTTTAATAAACGTTATGACAAACACAAATAAATCTGTAATTTTGAGCCATGTATAATAAAAGTGATATTGAATTAAAAGTAGCGGAATTTTTATTACAGATAAAGGCAATCAAATTACAACCAAATAATCCTTTCACATGGGCATCTGGTTGGAAATCGCCAATTTATTGCGACAACAGAATTACCCTTTCCCATCCTCAGGTTAGAACTTACATCAGGCAAAAACTTGCGCAAGCCATACAAGAAGAATTTGGCTCAGTAGATGTTATTGCAGGTGTTGCAACTGCCGGAATCCCTCAAGGCGTTTTAGTTGCTCAGGAGCTGGGTTTACCATTTATATATGTGAGAGCGAAAGCCAAAGAACATGGTACAGGAAGTTTAATAGAAGGTGAAGTGGTTGAAGGTCAACGTGTGGTGGTTATCGAAGATTTAATTTCAACCGGAAAAAGCAGTTTACAGGCTGTTGAAGCGCTTAGAGCAGCTGGATTATCAGTAGCTGGCCTAGCGGCAATTTTCACCTATGGTTTCGAAAAAGCAGACGAAAATTTTGCGGCTGCGAAATGCCGTTACTTAACTTTATCAAACTATGCCGCATTGATCGATTATGCTGCCGAACACAGCATCATTGCCAAAAGCGACATGGAGTTATTGGGGAAATGGCGCCTGAATCCTTCAGAATGGGGAAAAGGACAGGCTCTAAGTTCAGGCTCTTAATTCGGAATAAAAACAATTTTATACAATTATACAATGACTGTTATCGATAGCACAGTAGAAGTTAATAAACCGGTTGCTGAGGTTTATACTTTTCTATCCAATATGAACAACCACCAGCAGTTGATGCCAGAAAACATCTATAACTGGGAATCAACCGAAGATGATGCACGGTTCACCATTCAAAATATGGCAAAATTGGCCATTAAAATTTCGAACAGAATAGAGAATCAGGAAATAACAGCAATTCCGAGCGAAAAAGCGCCTTTTGATGTAGAATTAAAATGGACGTTAGCAGATAACGGAAACGGAACTACTACAGCAAAACACATCATTTCAGCTGATTTAAATATGATGATGAAAATGCTGGCATCAGGCCCACTTCAAAAACTGGCTGACCACCAAACCGAAAAACTGAAAGAGATTTTGGGATAGTAATAGATTACAAGATTTCCGTGATTTCACATAACTAACGAGACGAATTAAACTTCGTCTTTTTTATTTCCATGAAGTTCTTATGCAATCGCGAAAACAACTCAATAAAAACACAGCTATCATACTGATCTGATCACTAACTGTTAAATTTCATATTATATACAGCTTTATACAGATTGCTGAAATCTAGAAATTCAGCATTTTCTTTAATACCGTGCCAGGGGCAGTGAGGGTTTAGTTCCGGTCTCTCATCGCTACCAGGCGCTCTCTAACGATTTTAAGTCCCTTTTATTTGCAGAAGCTTTTGGCATATTGCGTTGCACGATATATATTTAGCCATTAAACTTTAAAGTTCCCAATTTTTGTTAATTTAAAGCGATTTTTAAAACATTATGATGAGTATAGCGCAACTTGAGGAACAAATTGAAGCTGGAAATTTTCACGCAGTAAAAGAAATTCTACTTGAAAACCCAAAACTGGCAAATGTGGATACTTCTCATCACATTTCACCACTTTTATTGGCCTGTTATTATAAAAAAAGAGAAATAGCTGATCTGATTGCCGAATTTGTAGATCAATTAACCCTATTTGAGGCTTGCGCTATCGGAAAATTTGATGTGGCTACGCTCTTGATTTTTCAAAACCCTGCCAGTATCAATGAATTTTCTAAAGATGGCTTTACCCCGCTTGGTTTAGCCTGCTACTTCGGACATGAAGAATTGGCCCGTTTTCTAGTTTTAAAAGGGGCTGATGTTAATCTGGCATCAAAAAATGGCTTTAACGTATTTCCCATCCACTCGGCAGTTGCAACCAACCATTTCAATATCACTAAAATGCTTCTGGATGCCGGCGCATACCCAAATGTTTGTCAGAAAGCGGGCGTAGCTCCTTTACACACAGCTGCTCAACTGGGAAACATTGAATTAATAATTTTATTATTAGAACATGGTGCTGAAGTTTCTTTACGGATGGAGGGCGGAAAAAAACCTGCTGATCTAGCTGCGGAAAAAGGCTTTAATGAAATTGCAGAAATTTTAAGAGACGATGATTAGAGAGTCCTGAGTCTAAAGTCGTAAGTCTCTAGTCCTGACAACTGGATAATGACGACTGTCAACTTCAAATTGAACACTGCCAACTGAATACTGCCAAATAAAAACTGACTATTCCCAGATCCGCAATCGCATTCTTTTCATGTATGTTCTGATATCAAGCACCACAGCGGCTAAAAAATAGAATAATATGGGAAAACCTACCGCCAAAAATGACGAGTAGATAAAAAACAGGCGGACTTTTGCAGTACTCATATTTAGCTTATTAGCCAAATACGTAGAAACACCAAAACTCTGCTGTTCAAAATAAGTCACAATTCTCTGGAACATTTTAAGCTTATTTTAAAATCTTATCATTCGGCACTAAGTAAGAACGCTCCAAAACACGAGCTATTATTTGCTTACAGAGTCTAATTTAGCAAAATTAATTGATTAAGCACAATCGCAAAATTAAAGCAATTATTCCAAAATCAGTTTTTCAAAATCCTGTTTATCTTGGTGTTTGATAAAAAGCGTTTGTTGCTCTTCCAGTCCTGAAAACCTTTTAATCAACTCTGCTTTAAACTGATGAATATCAACATCTTTATTTAAAATAATTGTTAAGGCATCAGCATTCCCCCTTACCTCGATAATCTGATCAGGATATAATTCTTTTAGTTCGTGTGGAAATTCCATAATACAGAAACAAAATTTAAAGTATAAAGTTTTGCGAAAACGGGAAACAGCTTAGGCCTGTTTCAAAATTTTAATTCCAATGCCGCAGGATAAGCATTTTTTCTCATCGCAATACCGCTTTTTTAGCTGCAAAATTCCCTGAGAGGTAAATGCGTTTGCGATCTTCACTCCAGCCCCGGTAAATTTATCAGTAATGGCATTTTGTTCAGCAGGCAAACTTTCCAACAGTTTTATCGCCCTATTGATAAAATATGGTGTTGCGGTATGTTTTCCATAAGCAAATAGAAACAAGGCCACAGTATTTAAAAGAATATTATCTACTGATGCCTTTCCTATCTGAATATTTACTGAAGATGCTACCTTTTTAAAATGGTAGTGCGTTTTCCAGTACTCATTTACAGGCAGATTTTCAAATAAGGTATGCAACTCAGCCACCTGCTTTATTTCCATAACCTTAGAAAAAAGATGATTGGCTTTGGTAATTAATGCAGCAAATTGTGCCAAACGTATGGTTGGAAAATTCTGTGGGCGCATGCGCATAAACTTCCACATCGAAACATCAATGGGGTTAATATTGTATTTCTTTTGGAGAAACTGAAACTCCGCTTTCAACTTTTGTGGATACGCTTCTTCAAAATGATCGTTTAAAAACCCTGCCGCGCCAAAAACCAATGCTTCTATTTGGTGCGGATTGTTTTTATGCCGGCCATAAATGTGCTGCGGAACTGCTTTGGCAAAAAGTTCAAAAGGCAAGGCATTTATTTTGAATCCGAAATTACGCGCCAGAAAACGGTAGAATGTCTCATCCCAATTCCCATTTAGTTCGTTTAAGGTCTCTGTAACCGCACTTGTTTTCTGCTCAAAACGTTCAACCAATGTTCTTGATAAAAAGGAATCTATAATCAACTCTTCTACTTCCCCAATCTGGGCAATGCAGGGAAAATCTGTTAAGGTGAGGAAAAGGTTTTCGTACCTTCTGATCAGATCAGCAGAAATGCGGTCTTTAAGCTCCAGAACAGGCAAAATGGTCCCATCCATCCGGGTTATTTCGGCATCATGCTGGTAAACAACATGTAAAATTACATTTTCATATGCGGGATTAAGCTGGTGGTTGTGCTTTAGCCAATCCGAAGATTTTAAATGAATTTCTACATTTCCGGCCCAGGTGGTTTCACCTATCTTAATTTTGGCGTGATTAAAATCCGGCCCTGCATTTGGGTTAAGCAATCCGGTATTGATGATTTCCAGTTTTTCACCATCGCAGGTCTGCAGTCCGTTATAATCAAACGACCTGAACTGCCATACATAATGAAGAAAATCTTCTGGAAAATTCATCCTTGAAGATAATGAATTTATCTGGCTATAACTAACTTATAAGTTTAAATTTTGAGCTTCTTTGGAATAATTATTAAAAACTTAGGTAACCAAATAACGATTCCTATTTTTTTCGAATAGAAAATATCATGTTGTTTTCTGACTGATATTGAAATGGATGAACCAACTGCCCCGGTGTGCAATAACCTTTGGAGCAATGTGATATTGCGCTTTGCCGATCTTCCTTTCAACCGTATCGATCAATCTGGTCACATAATCTATAGCACTTTCGCGGATACTGAAATAGTTTTCATAAAAAAGCACATCAACCAATTCGTTAAGATAAAGTAAAACCGAGGGATGGAAGCGTACCACTATTTCCAAGGCAAGGCATTAATATGCTGAATGGCTGCTGCTTTAAATTCAGAAGACGATATACTTTCTTTCCACTTTTCATCAAAAGAGGTATCCTTAACCGATGTCTTAATATAAGCTATCTGCTCTTCATTAACCACCGGAAGTTGGTCTTGACTTAAAACCTGTATCAGTTCCTTTTTTTCGGCAGCTGAAAGTTTTTTTATATGCTCTAGTAACGACTTAAAGTCCATATTATCGAAAGGGTTAGTCATAAACCAGGTCTAAACAATTAATATAAGGATTTTTTCGTAAAGAAAAAGAATGAGCTATAGGCAAAATAATCAATTATATATTATTAGAGCCTGTTTAAAGTCTATTACATTATTTCTTCTGGTTTGTTACACTGAGGGATAATTAAATTGTTTAAAATCAATAAGAGTGACGTAAAATTGTCTTCTCTTATCCTACCGCGGTCTTGCCTCGGCTCGCCGCCGCCGAAGGGCTCTTTCTTTTTGATGTCAAAAAGAAACAAAACCGAGGCATTGCCGAGCTCATTAATACAAATGAAAACCATGAAAAACTATTAATAAAACACCGGCTGAAAATTTTTCTTTCGAAGCCAGTGGGATGGCTTAGTCAGTGGAGCCCGAAAAATTTTTTAGGCCGGATTTAAGCAAAACGGAGATATGGTGCTACGGCCTAGCTATGCGGAAATGCATAGATCCTTCCAGTCGCTCATTAATAAATCATTGCAAAATAAGGTCAGTGGTAGCCTGTCGAAGTGCTTCTCTTAACTATAAAAATTATCTTCGACTACGCTCAGACTGACATATGAATAAATTTCACTTAATTTTAAACAGGCTCTTCATACTGAATTGTATACGATAAATATTTCTCAAGTAACAAGCGATTCAGTTTCATTACACCAGCCCTGCCTTAACTAAAATCTGCTCCATTTCCTGTTGCAGTTTTAAGGCCTCTTCTCTTGCCCTTTCGGCGAAGTCTTCACCCTGGCTGGCATAAATAATGCCTCTTGACGAATTGATCAATAACCCACATTGCGAGTTTAATCCATATTTACATACTTCACTTAAATCTCCACCCTGTGCACCAACTCCAGGTACCAAAAGAAAGTGATCTGGCGCCAGTTTCCGTACATCGCCAAATGCCACACCGCGTGTAGCCCCAACCACATACATCATCTGTTCGTCTGTTGCCCAGGTTTGCGAAGTTTTAATTACTTTTTCGAAGAGCCTGTCTGCTCCAATTTCCTGCAATTGAAAATCGGCATGCCCTGCATTCGAGGTTAAAGCCAATAGAATTACCCATTTATCTTTAAAGGTTAAAAACGGCGTTACCGAATCGCTCCCCATGTAGGGTGCAACGGTAACCGAATCGAAACTCATCTCAGACGATGCCGCATTAAAAAATGTTTCGGCATACATGGCAGAAGTATTGCCAATGTCGCCGCGTTTAGCATCTGCAATAGAAAAAATATCCTGCGGAATATATTTCCAGGTTTCGGTTAAGGTTTCCCAACCTTTTTTGCCGTAACACTCATAAAAAGCAGTATTGGGTTTGTAAGCAACACATAAATCTTTCGTGGCATCAATAATCTGTTTATTAAATTCCAGAATCGGATTTTCGTACTTCAATAGGTGTTGTGGTATCTTATCTAGCGAAGAATCTAATCCTACACATAAAAAAGAACGTTTTTTTTGTATCTGCTCGAAGAGTTGTTGCTTGGTCATATATGTGCTTATTTGCTGCAAATATGAAGATTTTTAAGTTTTCTGAGCGACAAAATAATGTTCACATTAATTATTTTTTTAAACATTTTAAACATTTGCTTGCAGATTACGTTTCAAATACATACAATTGCACCATAATTTCTCAATCGTTTATCTGAATATCCCAGAAAAATTTATCAAGACTTGTTTTTTGTTACCATTTTTTAAAAGCAAATATTGCTTTTTATTCAGCTTGTAAACAATTATGAAACAATTTGAGCACTATCTCTAGTGACCTCAATTAATGTTTTATAGCCTTAAGAACTTATGCACAATGAAAAGCCGGGCTTGCGCTAACACAAATATTTTTTAAGCCTGTGCAAATTTATAACAGAAAACATCCGTTATAAACAAATGAAAAATTTCTTGAAACATATATATTTAGAATGTTTAGTAAAACAGAATTAAATGATAAGCTCACAACAGAATTACGTGAGCTGGCAAAAAGCTATGGCATTGAAGGTGCCGACTCCCTAAGAAAAATCGACCTTGTTGAAGTACTTTTACACCAGCAAGAAATTATAAATGCTGCTAAATCAGGGGCAGATCCTTATAGTGAAACTGAACCTGTTACAGCCACACGTGCACCTAAAACCAAAGCCGCAAAAGCACCGAAAGTTGCCGCAGCAGCAACAGCAGCTTCTTCGGTAATCGCTGAAAAAGCCGCCACTACAGATGAGAAGCCTCTCACTAAAGATGAAAAGCCGGTTAAAAAAAGAACAAGGTTAACAAAAACTGAATCTGCAGCACCAGTTGAAAAAAGAAGAGATGCGGTTACTTTGTTTGACGAGCCTCAGCATGAGAAGCAGCCCGACAGAACCAATGATAGTGAAGAAAGTGTAAAACCGATTTCGGCTTTGATAGAGGAAAGTGCAGAAGTGCTTCCGGTAGCACCAAAGCAAAAACAAGAGCCTAAAGAAAAACAGGAAAAGCCACAACGTGATGAAAACCGCCAGCAAAAGCAACCAGGCGGTGGCAATCACCACAAAAACGAAAACAGTTACTCTAACCTGGATTTCGATAACGTCATCACAAACGAAGGTGTTCTGGAAATTATGCCTGATGGATATGGTTTCTTACGCTCGGCAGATTACAACTATTTAACTTCTCCTGATGATATTTATGTATCACAGTCTCAAATCAAGCTCTTTGGATTAAAAACCGGTGATACCGTAAAAGGTAGCATCCGTCCGCCTAAAGAAGGAGAAAAATACTTCCCGTTGGTTCGTGTAGAAACCATTAATGGCAGGATCCCTGCTGAAGTACGTGACCGCGTTCCTTTTGATTATTTAACACCACTTTTCCCAACAGAAAGATTAAACCTGTTTACGGATACGAACAACTATTCTACCCGTATTATGGATTTATTTACGCCAATTGGTAAAGGACAGCGTGGTTTAATTGTGGCACAGCCTAAAACAGGTAAAACCAATTTATTGAAAGAGGTGGCCAACGCCATTGCCAAAAACCATCCGGAAGTTTATTTAATTATCTTATTAATAGATGAGCGTCCGGAAGAGGTGACTGATATGGCTCGCAGTGTAAGAGCGGAGGTAATTGCCTCAACCTTTGATGAGCCAGCTGAACGACATGTTAAAATTGCCAACATTGTTTTAGAGAAATCGAAACGTTTGGTAGAAAGCGGACATGATGTAGTTATTCTATTAGATTCGATTACCCGTTTAGCCAGAGCATATAACACTACAGCACCTGCGTCTGGTAAAATATTATCAGGTGGTGTTGATGCTAATGCCCTGCACAAACCAAAACGTTTCTTTGGTGCGGCACGTAACATCGAAAACGGAGGTTCATTAACCATTTTAGCTACCGCATTAACCGATACAGGTTCTAAAATGGATGAGGTAATTTTCGAAGAATTTAAAGGAACCGGTAACATGGAACTTCAGTTAGATCGTAAATTATCTAACAAACGTATTTTCCCGGCTATCGATATTACAGCATCAAGTACCCGTCGCGATGATTTATTGCACGACAGAGATACGTTACAGCGCGTGTGGATTTTACGTAACCACCTTGCTGATATGAACAGCCAGGAAGCAATGGAATTTGTTCAATCTCAAATAAAAGGAACAAAAAGTAACGAAGAGTTCTTAATTTCGATGAACAGCTAAGAAAAGCTTAAAGGTAAAAGGTGTAAGGCTTAAGGTTTCCGATCTGGGTACCTGAACCTTACACCCTAAACCCCACACCTTATACCTATGAAAAGGCATCTTCCTAATGCGATTACCTGTGCAAATCTTTTTTCTGGCTGCATCGGGATCGTTTTTGCATTTAAAGGTCATTTAGAAACCACAGCTTATTTCGTTATTTTATCCGGAATATTCGATTTTTTTGATGGTATGGTTGCCCGTTTATTAAATGTTAAATCGGCCATAGGAAAAGATCTGGATTCATTGGCGGATATGGTGAGTTTTGGTTTTTTACCTGGGGTGATTATGTTTCATTTACTAAAAGCAAGTGACTATTCTTCTGAATACCTTCCCTACCTGGGTTTTATCATCACGGTTTTCTCTGCAATCAGATTGGCAAAATTCAACAACGATAGCCGGCAAACGGAAGATTTTATTGGCTTAAATACGCCAATGAATACCCTATTCATCTGTTCGCTGCCTTTTATTGCGCATGATTATCCACAGATTATTTTCTCCAGCATTTTGCAGATTGCTATTACATTGATCACCAGCTTTTTACTGGTAAGCGAAATAAAAATATTCTCTTTAAAATTTAGCAATTTGAGCTGGGCGAAAAATAAAATCAAATTTATTTTCCTCATGCTCTCGGCCATATTAATTGCATTTCTGCAATTTGCGGCGATACCTTTTGTATTGGTACTTTATTTTGCTTTATCTTTTCTTCATTTTAAAGGAGCAACGGCTAATCACAAAATATAACTAAGTTTTCCCGCAGATTAAGAAGATTAAAATCGCTGATCAATGCGCATTAGATTAATCCTTTAAAAACGGTATTCCTTCTCTGCAAAATTAAAAGTTAATGCGTTACAGTTTTTTAACCTCAAGCGGATCATCAATACTGCTACAGATGGATAACATTGTTTCTCCAAGCACAGGATGCAAAACATCAGGGGCAATCTCAGCCAAAGGTTCCATCACAAATTTTCTATGCTGCATATGCGGATGAGGCACCTGAAGTTTATCGGGAATATTGATCACCTGATCTCCAAAAAGGATAAGATCAATATCAATTAAACGCTCCCCCCATTTATCTTTCCTCACCCTCCCCAGTTCCTGCTCAATATTTAATGCAAGATCCAAAACCTCCAAAGCACTTAAACGGGTTTGCAAAGCAACAGCCTGGTTTAAAAATGCAGGCTGATCGGTTTTGCCCCAGGCAGCCGTTTCATAAAGGGATGAAACGGATAAAACCCCGCCCACTTTATCATTCAACAGTACAATGGCTTTTTTCAGATTTGCCACTCTATCGCCTAAATTCCCACCTAGTAACAAATAAGCCGTATGGTACTCTAAAGCTTGATTAAGCATCATGTATTTTTATATCTTTACAGCACAAAATTAAAATTTAAATGAGAGAATTCTTTAAGTATTTATTTGCCTCCATGTTGGGCTTTTTCTTATCAATCATAATCGTTTTTGTAATCTGCTTCATCGTTGTAGTGGGATTAGTATCTTCTATTGATACTGACAAAACCATTACGGTTTCTAACAATTCAGTACTATTCCTCAATCTAGATCAAGCCATTACAGAACGTACGCCAAAAAAAACATTTGGTAACCTGCCAATTGTTGGTGGTGATGAAAAAGATGCGATAGGCCTGAACGACTTCCTAAAGGCGTTGCAAAAAGCCAAAACAGACGATAATATTAAATGTATCTACCTGAATGTAAGCAGTCCGAATGCAGGTTTTGCTACTTTACGCGAGGTTAGAAATGCACTGATTGATTTTAAAAAATCGCATAAAAAAATCATCGCTTATAGCGAAGTATATACTCAGGGAGCCTATTATTTGGCTTCAGTTGCTGATAAAGTATATTTAAACCCTGAGGGCGCTTTAGAATTTAAAGGTTTCAGCTCAGAACTTACTTTTTTTAAAGGCACATTAGAAAAAGTTGGTGTAGAAATGCAGGTGATTCGTGTAGGAAACTACAAAAGTGCCGTTGAGCCTTTTATTTTAGATAAAATGAGCGATTACAACCGTAAGCAGGTAACGGCTTATGTTGGTGGATTATATAACACATTCTTAAGTGATATTGCCGAAAGCAGAAATATCCAGAAAGATAGCCTGTATAACATCGCTGATAATTACAAAATACGACAGCCGCAAGATGCAGTAAACTTTAAAATGATAGATGCTTTAAAATATAAAGATCAGATTTTAGAGGAATTAAAAGGATTATCCGGCAGAACCAGAGGAGAGAATATCCGTTCGGTTTCGATTAACGATTATGCGAAGAATAATAGAGATACCGGAGAAGGTAAAGACAAAGTTGCGGTAATTTACGCCAATGGTGAAATTAATGGCGGCGAAGGTTCTGACAACCAGATCGGCTCGGAGCGCATTTCCAGGGCAATCAGGAAGGCACGTTTAGATGATGATATCAAAGCAGTTGTACTCCGCATCAACTCACCCGGAGGCAGTGCTTTAGCTTCTGACGTAATATGGAGAGAGGTTGTGTTAACCAGAAAAGAAAAACCGGTTATTGCATCTTTCGGCGATGTGGCCGCCTCAGGTGGTTATTATATTGGTTGTGCTGCCGACAGCATTTTTGTACAGCCGAATACCATTACGGGTTCGATAGGGGTGTTTGGCATTATTCCAAATTTCCAAAATTTAATGACCAACAAACTGGGAATTACATTTGATGGCGTGAAGACGGGTAAATATGCAGATATCATGGCCACTAACCGCCCGATGACTGAGGGTGAAAGATTTATTATTCAAAATGAACTGAACAGGGTTTATAGTGGTTTTGTAAGTCGTGTGGCCGATGGCAGAAAGAAAAGTAAAGCCTATATCGACAGTATTGGCGGTGGACACGTTTGGATTGGTACAGATGCCGTTCAAATTGGACTGGCTGATAGAATCGGAGGTTTTAAAGATGCCATTAAGTCCGCGGCCAAAAAAGCAAAACTAAAGGATTATAAGGTAGTAGAATATCCGGATGTAATAGACCCATGGAAATCGTTATTGGACGAAGGTACAGACAAGATTAAAACCTATTATACCAAACAGGAACTGGGCGATAATTATATGCTTTACCAACAGATGAAAAAAGTGATGGCAAGCTCCGGAATTCAGGCCAGGATGCCATTTGAAGCAATCATAAAATAATGTAAGATGGAGATGATGTAAGATGGAGGATGTAAAATGGAAGACGGAACTACCCCCTATTCCATTTTACATTTTACTTTATCCCTAATTAATCAGTTTCCATTCCGGGTGCAAGGTCAGATAAGTTTGGTTAAGCGCAATATTTGCCGGATGTACCGTTAAGGCAATGCTCTTCCCATTTAAAAACTCAAAACCAATCCCCTCTTTTTTCGCATCATAAACAACTACTGTATCTTTTTTTTCATTCAGATAAACGTAAAGTTTGTTGATACCCGGGATTTTCAGCTTAGTGGCCTCCAAACTAACTCCGGTAGCTAAACCATCCCTTGTTTTAAATTCATTTGAAGTGATCCTGATCTGCTTTACATCTTTCACCTGCATACTGGTGTCTCGGTAAGAAGAATAAATGGCCACCTCATTCTTTCCATTGGCTGTTGAATCGCTGCTGTACCAAATTCCCCAGGCTTTGCCCATGGCTGCATCGCTAAAATCAGGTCTTCCAAGTTTTGCGCTTACCTGCTGCATATCTTCGCCAAGACTTATCTCTCCTATTGAATGACCTGCGACAACCAGGAACCGTTCATCAACCGCTTGTCCGGAAACAGAAGTAGTGCCTGTTAACGAATCTGGTTTATTTTCATCGGTTTTCCTTTCAGATTGACAAGCAAGGAAACTTATGCTTAATCCTAAAAGGACTGTTTTTGTAATTTTCATGAGTGTAAAACAACGCTTTAATAAAATTGTGTTTAGAAACTGATCAGCATGATCAAAATTTGAGGCATTATTTCCTAATTTTACCCTTTATGGAAAATAAGACCATCGCCCGCACCTTACGCCTCTTATCGCAGCTTATGGAACTGCACGAAGAAAACCCCTTCAAAATTAAATCGGTTGCAAATGCCTATTTTAAGGTAGATAAACTGCCTTTTGCCTTAAAAGACAAACCCCTGGATGAACTGGATAAAATAGATGGTATAGGTAAAGGATTGGCTTCTAAAATCATAGAACTTCTTCAAACCGGAGAGCTACAAGAGCTTAACAAAATACTCGAAAGAACACCCGAAGGTGTGGTAGAAATGCTGGGTATAAAAGGCATCGGACCAAAAAAAATATTCATCATCTGGCGTACGCTGGGGATTGAAAATATCGGTGAACTATATTACGCCTGCAATGAAAACCGATTGATTGAAGCCAAGGGTTTTGGTTTAAAAACGCAGGAAGAAATTAAAAATGCCATTGAATTTAAACTGGCTGCCAACGGCAGATTTTTATATGCACAGGTAGAAGGATTTGCTAAAACCTTGTTTACGCAACTTGCAGGCTGGGCCGAAAAAATTGACCAAACTGCACTTTTAGGCTTTGCTGGTCAGTACCGCCGTGCATGTGAGATTATTGATGAACTCGAAATGGTAATTGGTACAGAACATATTGACGCCATTAAGCAAAATTTACCTTCGTTTGAACAACTTTCGCTTATTGAAGCGGAGCAGTCTTACATTTGTACCACTGAGGCCGGACTCAGGATCAAAATCTATGTGACGGAAAGATCAGCCTTTTATTTAAAATGGTTTGCCTTAACCGGAAATAAAGAACACGTTGAAAAAGTACTGGCTTTAGCAGGCAACGGCCCTTTCACAAATGAAGAAGAAATTTACAGTAAGGCTGGATTAGCTTTTATCGAGCCCGAGCTACGTGAAGATTTTGATGAAATTGAACTGGCTAAAGCAAATAAACTTCCAGCATTAATCCAAT
Source organism: Pedobacter sp. BG31 (assembly GCF_042464845.1). Taxonomy (NCBI): domain Bacteria; kingdom Pseudomonadati; phylum Bacteroidota; class Sphingobacteriia; order Sphingobacteriales; family Sphingobacteriaceae; genus Pedobacter; species Pedobacter sp. BG31. The sequence goes on along the minus strand of NZ_JBHNZK010000006.1, from coordinate 21,532 downwards.
ATAAGGATTTAAAGGGTAGTTTGCATAATCACTCTACTTGGAGCGACGGTGTGCATACACTAGAGCAAATGGCCCTGTATTGTAAGGATAATTTAAACCTGCAATATCTCGGTATATGTGACCACTCTAAAACCGCGGTTTATGCCAAAGGATTAAACGAACAGCGTGTTTTTGCGCAACACCAGGAAATTGATGAATTAAATAAAAAACTTGCTCCATTTAAAATTTTCAAAGGGATTGAAAGTGATATTCTAAGCGATGGATCGCTCGATTATTCAGATGACATCCTTAAAACATTCGATTTTGTGGTAGCTTCTGTGCACAGTAACCTGCGTATGGATGAAGCCAAAGCAACCGCCCGTTTATTAAAAGCAATTGAAAACCCCTATACCAATATCTTAGGACATCCCACCGGACGTTTGTTATTGAGCAGGGCCGGCTACCCTATTGATTATAAAAAAATTATCGAAGCCTGTGCGGCCAATAGCGTGGTAATCGAAATCAATGCCAATCCCTTACGTTTAGATTTAGATTGGCGCTGGCACCGCTATGCGCTTGAAAAAGGTGTATTACTGTCCGTAAATCCTGATGCACATCGTACTGAAGGCTTCAACGATATGCATTATGGTATTTTAGTAGCCCGCAAAGGTGGTTTAAGCGCCGACAAATGTTTGAATGCTTTCACCTTAGAGGAGATTACTGCATACTTTAATCGTAAAAAGCCAAATTAACCGCAGATGAAAAGGATGAACACAGATAAGTTTAAATCTGTGTTTATCTGCGAAAATCTGTGGTAAAAAAACATAACTTTGTCCCCATGATCAGTGAAATTGCCAACCGCATATTTAATCAGGTTATTACAGACTATCACAAATTTGATGATATTGACCATCCGGTTGAAAACCCTTACGATGCCGAAACTTTAGAGCATCTTTTTTATATCAAAAACTGGATTGATACCGCTCAGTGGCACATGGAAGATGTAGTGCGCAATCCACAGATTGATCCTGTTGATGGTTTGAGCTGGAAGAGACGCATTGACGCCCAAAACCAGGTACGTACCGATATGGTAGAGTTTATTGATGGCTATTTCTTAAACCTATATCAAGGGATTACGCCTTTGCCAGATGCAAAAATCAATACGGAGAGTCCGGCATGGGCAATAGACAGGCTTTCTATCTTGGCCCTGAAAATTTACCATATGCAGGAAGAAGCTGGACGCGAAAGCGCATCTGCCGAACACCGTGCGCAATGCCAAACTAAACTCAATGTACTGTTAGCTCAAAGAGCAGACCTTTCGACCAGTATTGATGAGTTACTCTCAGACATCGAAGCTGGCAAAAAATACATGAAAGTGTATAAACAAATGAAAATGTATAACGACCCGAGTTTAAATCCGGTGCTGTATAATAAAGTATAATAGTTCAAATCGTCATTGTGAGGCACGAAGCAATCTTAATGCGCACGCTAGTAGCGATCGTTGTAAGATTGCTTCGTCGGCTGAAAACGCCTTCTCGCAATGACGACCTACTTGAAAAACATGTCAACAACCCAAAAAATTATCGTTTTACGTTTTTCAGCAATGGGCGATGTGGCTATGGTGGCATCTGTTTTACAAGAATTTAGCGCGCAGAATCCGACGGTTGAGCTCATTATGGTTAGCCGGCCGGCTTTTAAACCTTTTTTTGAACATATTCCCAATTTGCTTTTCCATCCTATCCAACCAAAATCCATCCATAAAGGGATAAGTGGACTATATCAACTTTATCAGGAACTCCGCCGCTACAAGCCAGATGCTATAGCCGATTTACATGATAATTTAAGAAGCAGGACAATTTCTACTTTTTTTCGTTTAACAGGAACAAAAATCAGACGGATAGACAAGGGAAGAGCGGAGAAAAAAGCCTTAACCCGTGCCACTAAAAAGATATTTAAGCCGCTCAGACAAACTGTTGAGCGTTATGCCGATGTTTTCCGCGGATTAGGTTTTAGCATTAAACTCAGTCACAGAATCAACAAGTCAGCACAGGCTTTACCCGAAAAGGCAAAAGCATTGTTTAGCGATCAAACCACAAAAAAAATCGGCATCTCTCCTTTTGCACAGCATATCTATAAAGTATATCCGTTTGAAAAAATGGAAATAGTAATTGCCTTATTAAGCCAATCAGGTTATGAGCTCTTTATATTTGGAGGTGGTAAATCAGAGCAGGACATTGCCGAAAAATGGGCCAAAACGTATCAGAACACTTATAATTTAATTGGAAACTTTAATTTAACGGAAGAACTTGCCATTATCTCCAACTTAGATTTAATGTTAAGCATGGACTCCTCCGGCATGCATATGGCGTCACTTGTCGGTATACCTGTCATATCTATCTGGGGGCCAACCCATCCTTACGCTGGTTTTTTAGGATATGGACAACGAGAAAACGATTGTATTCAGATTGATCATCCGGCAAGGCCAAATTCTATATATGGAAACAAACCCTGCCTTTGCGGTGTTGAAAACTATATAGACTTGATTAAGCCTGAAACCATCGTTAACAAAATCAAAGAGAAATTAAATGGCTAAACAATTACTTCTCGTCCGCCACGGAAAATCGGACTGGGGAAATACAAATTTAAGTGACTTCGATCGTCCATTGAACAAACGTGGCAAAGAAAATGCACCAGAAATGGCCGAAAGATTAATCAAACGCCGTTTTAACGTCGACCTGATGGTAAGCAGCCCGGCAAAAAGGGCCAAATCTACCGCTAAATATTTTGCAGAAGCCTACAATATAGACCACATTCAGTTCGAAGAATCTATTTACGAGGCGAATACCACCGCTTTACTTAAAGTAGTTAATCGTTTGAATAATGGCGCGGATCATATCGTGATGTTTGGTCATAATCCTGGTTTTACAGATTTTGCAAACGAGTTATGCGATGCCGACATTTATAACATTCCAACTGCAGGTATGGTATTAATTTCTTTTCCTTTTGATTCATGGCAAATGGTAAGTAAAGGAACAGGAGAACTGGTGTTTTTTGATTACCCGAAAAATAGTGATGAGGTTTAAGGCACTTATCATTAAGGGATTATGATCATTGAGACAGGTAGGCTATTAATTAATTGCACGGAAATACCGGTTTACATGAAAATTATAGTGGGTTTGCATTAACACTTTACAGATTGGCTTTAGCCAGGGATATGAATGCTTAAAACGGCTCTAGCACATTGGCGCCGGACATGTTATTTCCCGATAGGCACAAACCTTGGTTAAATAAACCCGGTAGTAGCGGCAGCTCCTGATCCTTCATCAGGACTATAGCGGATAACGGGGCTGAAAGGGCCAAGAACTAAAGAAGGAACATTTCCAGTAAATCACTGAATTAAATTATCACAATTTCGATAAGCATATCACAAATCAAATAATTTCATTATCTTTGACTATATAAAACGAAAGTCCGGCAATAGACATTTCGGTGAATTCATAACCTAAACTCCTCTGGTTATTTCATAATTCGTATCGCCGGAAAATTTACCCATTAATTATCTGTACATGAATTTTGACTATAATACTACGCGTAGCCATTTAATTTTATCTGAATATGGCCGCAACGTACAAAACATGGTGAAGTATATCTGCGAATTGCCCACCATAGAAGAACGTAATAAATATGCCCAGGCAGTAATCGACCTGATGGGGTTCTTGCAACCACATCTGCGTGATGTTGCCGATTTTAAACATAAGCTTTGGGATCACCTGCACATTATCTCTGGTTACCAGATAGATGTAGATAGCCCATATCCAAAGCCGTTAATCGAAAATGCTTATATTAAACCAGCTCCTCTGGCCTATCCTCAACAAAGAATTACCTACAAACATTACGGCAAAACGGTTGAGAATCTAATCGAAAAAGCCATGCGCGAGGAAAATCCAGAAATTAAGAAGGCCATGGTTCAAAGCATTGCAAATTTTATGAAAATGGCTTATGTTACCTGGAATAAGGATAACGTGAGTGATGATACCATTATTAAAGATCTAAAATATCTTTCTGGCGGACTGTTATCATTAGATGAAGGCGTTAATTTGGCAAAAGTGGAGTTTAGAGCGCAAAATCCACGTCAAAATAATAATAACAATAACCGGGGAAGAAACAACAATAATAACAATAACGGTAAAAACCGCCAGAACAACAATAACAATAATAACCGTCAACGCAACAACAATAAACCCAAATATTAAGAAACGGTAAAAGTGAGAAGGTGAAAAGGCGGAAGGTTAAATGTCTACCTGACCTTAATACTTACTACTTGATACTAATTACTACAAAATATATGAACGCATTTGAGATAACCGGCGGAATTAAATTAAAAGGCGAAATCACTCCACAAGGTGCCAAAAACGAAGCTTTACAGATTTTATCTGCAGTATTGCTGACCGAACAAAAAGTAACCATCAGTAATATTCCTGATATTAAAGACGTAAACAAACTGATTGAATTACTTGGCGATTTGGGCGTTATTGTTGAACGCATTAATAAAGATACCTATTCCTTTGAAGCTAAAAATATCGATTTAAATTTCTTTGAATCTGATACTTTTAAAGCCAAAGGCGGTGGCTTACGTGGTTCGATCATGATTGTAGGACCATTATTGGCTCGTTTTGGCAAGGCTGCTATCCCTAAACCAGGCGGCGATAAGATCGGTCGCAGAAGGTTGGACACCCACTTTATCGGTTTCGAAAAACTGGGCGCAAAATTTGTTTACGATAGCAAAAAGGCTTTCTTTAATGTAGATGCCACCAATTTACAGGGCGCCTACATTCTGTTAGATGAAGCATCGGTAACCGGAACGGCAAACATTGTTATGGCGGCGGTTTTGGCTAAAGGTACCACTACCATTTACAATGCAGCCTGCGAACCGTATTTACAACAGCTTTGCAAAATGCTAAACCGCATGGGTGCAAAAATTTCGGGCATTGGTTCTAATTTACTAACCATTGAAGGTGTAAAGGTTTTAGGTGGAACCGAGCATAGAATGCTGCCTGATATGATCGAAATTGGTTCTTTTATTGGCATGGCAGCGATGACAGAATCGGAAATTACCATTAAAGATGTTTGTTACGATGAACTTGGCGTGATACCAGAGGTTTTCAAAAAACTGGGTATTAAATTAGAGCGCCGTGGTGATGATATTTACATACCATCTCAAAAACATTACGAAATTGACACTTTTATTGATGGCTCTATCTTAACCATCGCCGATTCTCCATGGCCGGGTTTTACCCCTGACTTATTGAGTATTGTATTGGTTGTAGCTACGCAGGCAAAAGGAAATGTACTCATTCATCAGAAAATGTTTGAAAGCCGCCTATTCTTCGTGGATAAACTGATTGATATGGGCGCACAGATTATCCTTTGCGATCCGCACCGTGCTACGGTTAATGGTATCGACAAAAAATACAAACTCCGCGGGATCAGCATGACTTCTCCTGACATCAGAGCTGGCGTTTCCTTGCTGATTGCAGCTTTATCTGCAGAAGGTAAATCGACCATTTATAACATTGAACAGATTGAGCGGGGTTACCAGGATATCGACACCCGTTTGCGTGCTTTAGGCGCGCAAATTAAGCGTGTAAATGCCGATGCGCCGAGCCACTAATCAGGTTGAAGGCAGAAGGTTTAAGGCTTAAGGTAAAACCAAAGCGAAATAGCATAACGAAAAACGCCCTGGTAAAATTTATCTGGGCGTTTTTTATGGTTACTTTATAAGGAGAATCGTCATGCTGAATTTATTTCAGCATCTATTATTCTTAACATTAAGACACCGAAATTAATTACCTTCGGTGAGCTCGCTAAGGCTCGGTTCAGGGTGACCGCTGCTTGATCAAAAAGCCGATATAAGCTACCTAGAGGCAATATTATAATCAAAATCAGCTTATAAAGATCCTGAAACAAGTTCAGGAGGACGATCGTAGGAACTGCCTTGCTCATCGTTACCCATTGAAAGAGTTAAAAACGTAGCGTCATCTCGACTGAAGCGCAGCGAAATGGAGAGATCTATTCTCGAGACAGATTTCTCGACTGCGTTGCACCACGCTCGAAATGACGATCTATTTACTTCATTTCATATTTACATCAGATGCCTCAGTTTGTGTCCTCACAAACCGAAATTAATTTTACACTGATATCGCATTAATAATATCATACTGGGTGATAATTTCGATCTTTCCAGATTCATCTTCTACTAAAACGGCTGAATTTTCTTTATTGATCAGTGAAGAAATTTTATCAATGGAAGTATTCAGGTCTACAAAAGGAAAAGTAGCGGTCATAATTTCTGAAATCGGCGCCGATTTCAATCCCGGATTTTCCAATAAGGCACTTAAAATATCACTTTCAGCAACTTTACCCACAATCATTCCCTGTTGGGTTACCGGAATTTGAGATATATTCATTGATTTAATGGTATTTATGGCTTCAAGCACAGATTTTTGTGCATCAAGGGTTACAATCTCTGTACTTTCTTTTTTAGACAAAATTGATTTCGCCGTTAGTTTTTCGTCCTGTAAAAATCCACGTTCACGCAACCAGTCTTCATTGTACATTTTGCCCATGTAACGGCTACCGTGGTCATGGAAAATAACCACCACCACATCTTCCGGCTTTAGTTGATCTTTTAACTGGATTAAGCCCCCAATTGCAGCGCCAGCAGAGTTACCCACAAAAATTCCTTCTTTGCGTGCAATATCACGGGTCATTAACGCAGCATCTTTATCTGTAACCTTTTCAAACAGGTCAATCACGTCAAAATTTACATTTGCCGGAAGGAAATCTTCGCCAATGCCTTCAGTGATGTAGGGATAGATTTCATCCTTGTCAAAAATACCCGTTTCTTTATACTTTTTAAAAACTGAACCATAGGTATCAATTCCCCAGATTTTAATATTCGGATTTTTTTCTTTCAGATATTTCCCTGTTCCGGAAATGGTTCCACCTGTACCTACGCCAACCACCAGGTGCGTAATTTTACCTTCTGTCTGTTCCCATATTTCGGGACCAGTCTGTTCATAATGAGCCTGTGAATTGGCTAAATTATCATACTGGTTGGGTTTCCAGGAATTTGGAACTTCGCGTTCCAAACGTGAGGAAACAGAATAATATGAACGGGGATCTTCAGGATCGACATTCGTAGGACAAACAATTACCTCGGCACCAAAGGCACGTAAGGCATCTACTTTTTCTTTCGATTGTTTATCAGTTGTGGTAAAGATACATTTATAACCTTTAATAATGGCCGCCATGGCAAGGCCCATTCCAGTATTTCCTGATGTACCTTCTATAATAGTTCCGCCTGGTTTTAACTTCCCGCTTTTCTCGGCATCTTCAATCATTTTAACCGCCATACGGTCTTTAATCGAATTGCCCGGATTAGTCGTTTCGATTTTTGCCAGAATTGTTCCCGGAACTCCCTTTGTTATCGTATTTAATTTAACCAGAGGTGTATTACCGATGGTTTCTAGAATATTATTGTACCACATGTCACAAAATTAAGAAAAGGCATCAAGTATTTTATAAACTATATTTTATTCAAAACATAATTTTTAAAATTTAATTTCAAAAGAATTTAATTTTATAATCTACAATTATGATCGGCATTATAGATTGATTATTGGGTAAAATGCGATTTAATTGTTCGTCCCACTCTCTAAAAGGAGGTTATTTCTAAATCAAAAATTAGATCTCAACATTCAACTTTTAACAAATAATAGGTTTTACCGTGAGGATATCGTTTTATGCCAGTTTATAAATTTTCCCGGGCAAAGAAACAATAATGCCCTGCATCTCCAGGGTAAGGATAACAATAGCCAGTTTACTTTGCTGAATATTTAACTGAAGGGAAAGTTCATCTATGGAAAGTTGACCATTTTGTAAAGCATCTACAACCCCCTGCTCATTAGCGGTAAGACTTAATTGCAGGGTAGTTTGCTTAACATGCTGTTTGGCCTTCAATTCTTCATCCCAACCAAGGTAATAGATCAGGTCGTTGGCATTATTAATTAATCCGGCCCTATTGGTCTTAATCAGAAAATTACATCCTTCCGAAAACACATCGTTCGTTCTACCTGGAAAAGCATATACATCTTTATTATAAGAATTTGCTATTTCTGCAGTAATTAATGCACCTCCTTTAATAGATGCTTCAACTACAACCGTAGCATCTGCAATACCCGCAATAATCCGGTTTCTTTGCGGAAAATTAGGACGGTCGGGATTGGTTAGGATTGGAAATTCGGTGAGCAGACCTCCATTCAGAACCATTTTTTGAGCCACCGCTTTATGGATTTTTGGATACATCCGATCTAAGCCATGGCCAAGTACGCCAACGGTTGGGATATGATGGGCAAGACATTCTTTGTGCGTGGTTACATCAATACCATATGCCAGTCCGCTCACGATTAACACATTGTATGGCGCTAAAACTTCGCATAGTTCCTTGCAGAGGTTTTTACCGTAATTTGTTGCATTACGGGTTCCAACAACGCTGATGATCCGTTGCTGGTTAAAATCAACTGTACCTTTGGCATAAAGCAGTATGGGTGAATCGATGCAATTCTTTAGCCTTTTAGGATATTTTTCGTCAGAAAAAAACAATACTTCTATTCCATGCTTTTCAACAAAATCCAACTCTTGCCTGGCCCTCGTCAGCGCATCGCTACCACGAATGGCTTCAATTGTTTTTTCTCCAATGCCCGGAATCTGCAGAAGCTGCTTTTTATTTGCAGAAAATACATTTTCGGCATTTCCACAGTAGGCCAGTAGGTTTTTGGCCGTTACCGGGCCAATAGACTTAATAAAAGTTAAGGCAATTTTATGTAGCGTGCTCATCATCTAATAAGGTTAAATAAATTCGGGATGATTTTATTTCCTTAAAGCAAGCTTAAAAATCTATATCTATTAAACTTTTTAATGGAATATGAATATTGTTTTTGAGCTGTATGTATTTTTCTGTGACTGCCCAAACGGTAGTATCAACACGTTTTGGTCCAATAGTCGTATTAAAAGTAATAACGGCTTTTGATTTAAATTCATTACCCAATCTTTGCGCTTCAGCAAGCTTGGTTTTCAGTTCCTGAGAATGATCTTCTTTTGCATTGATAATATTTAAATAACTGATGTGTTCCTTTTCTACAATTTCTATCGGCATGGCTCTCTTTAACGATTAATGTTAAACAAGCTTATTAATTTTTTTAAAAAAATGCAATACTTATTTGATCAGATATTGTAATAAATATATAAAAATGGCCAGATTTGGAATACAAAACCGGCCATTTTGGTACAAAATATTATCAATTATTTAAACCTCAGTTTTCTGGTTTCGACCATTCCTTTAAACTCATGATCGAGTTTTTCGTTCGCAGCATCTATTTGTTGTCTACCTACACCGGAAGTACTGCTAATTACATTATCTTTAGCCAGTGCAGAGAAGTTATTGTTGGCGGAATAATACAAAGCCTGCGCGAGCATTTTTTCTGATGGGTCACCGAAATCTTTGGTCAGGTCATCTGCAACATCTTTATCAACGGCCATCCCCATAAAATAATCGCCCTGATTTAACTGGTTTTTGGTTTGAAACTGCGGAATATATAAATCGTTTTTATCAATTCGAATGGAAAAGAAACCTACGGGTTTGCCATAAGTGGTTTTACCGATCAATTTAACATCCACTACTGGCTTTAAGTTATTGATTAATAACTCGCTGGCAGAAGCCGTGCCACTGGTAACCAGAAAATAAACGCGGGTTAAACCGTTTAAAGCTCCGCGCTTGGCGAAAATTTCCTGGTTGCCGGCTGCAGCCGTTGGTTTATAAGAATAATCAAAATAGGAATACATCCGCGTTACACCATCATTACCTTTGGCATAGAACTTCTGGTTTTGAAGAATAGTGGCCTGATTGTCCTGCATGGTTTGTGTCCAGTAAGTAGTATACATCACTTTACCGTTTTGCGCTGGCGGCGCAATTAAGTTGGTAAACAATTCGGAAGTAGCCACAGAACCTCCACCATTATACCTTAAATCTACTACCAGCTCGGTAACACCATCTGTAGTAAATTTCGAAAAAGCGGCATCCAAAGCAGCAGCAGCATTGGTGGTAAAACTATTAAATACAATATAGCCCACTTTTTTTGCACCTATAGTATAGGTATTGGTAAATAAAACAGGATTGATATTATAACTGGCGCGGTTGATAACAATATCCTGTGTGCCACCACCTGGTTTAACAAAGGTTAATGAAATTGAAGGATTGTCGCCAAATATAGAAGCATTCAGATTAGCAATATCAGTACTGCTTGATCTGGAAGTTCCGCCTCCATTAACCTTAACTAACTGATAACCACGCTTTAAACCTTTTAAATCAGCAGGAGAGCCTGGATATACATATTTAACCCGCAAAAGGTCAGTTGCGTCGAAATTTGCAGAAAAGCCATAATCACCCCCCACCCCACTCAGCTGACTGGCTACAGATCCATCATCAATAAATGAATATTTATCTTTTCCGCCGGTGCTTGGCAAAGCCTTAATTGCTGCAATAATTGCATTGTTTGAGCTATATTGCCTTGGATTAAAGGTATCGTAATTAGGCATGCCAACATTCCAGAAATAGGTTTGTTTAGCATATAAAAAAATCGAATCTTTGGTTAGTAGTGATCTATCGCTGGTTGGTGTCTGCAAAAGATTCGATTCCCCATTAATATTGCTATCAGGAGTATTACCCGCTTTTTTACAGGATGCTGTAAACCCAAGCACAATAATCAAAGCACAGAAAAAGGTGTTCTGCGAAATAAATTTTCTAAGCATATTATTTGTAAATTTCTAATGATACAATATACTGCAAATTAATTGATTTGGATTGTTGCTCATCAAATTTATTTGCACCAACAACTAACGCCTGGCTGGCTAATAAATTGTTGTCGCTTAATATGTTCTGAAAAATTTCCGCTTTTGGCTGCCCCAGTTCCTCAACAAAGTACACGGTAAGATATTGCTCTAGTCCATTCCATTCAGTCTGCCTAATTTTATTAAGCTGTTGCTCAGGATTACCTGCCGTTACAATTACAATTTTTTTACGGTCTACAACCAGCGCCTGCATAAATTCGAGCATATTTTTATAAAGCAAAAGCTTTAAGGGCAAACGGGCATTCTGATGCAGGAGGTTGAAATTATATTCATATTTGGTATCAATGCCAAACTGGTTAGCTGTTTTCTGAAAAAGATTTTCAGTGCCAATATTTTCGTATTCGTTACGCATAAACTCCAGAATGGGCTGTGCGTTTTTTTGCTCGGTATACTCTATAAACTGGGCAAACAGATAATAAACCTGTAATAAATAATCTTTCTCCGGAAATAACACATCATCCAGCTCAAAAAATACCAGCTGCTTGTCTTTAACGTATAAATCGGCTTCCATATTAAATTGTAAAAAGTTTCAGTTCATCATCAGCAACATTGTATCCGAACACCCCGTTTAATTTTTCATCAGTACTGACAAAAATTTCCTTTCCGCTGGCAAATATGCACTCTCCCTTTACAAAGACCGCAAAATTTTGAAAAGTAGTTTGTTCGTTAGCTATATAACCTGCTATTAAACTCGCATCAGGCAATAAAACCTGAATGCCATACTCGCCAAAAAGTACAGCCGACTTAGCAATCGGCTCAACCTCAAATTGATGTAACGGAATAATACTATCAATCCCCTCAGAAATGCAAAAATTTAATAAAATATGCGCTATACTATCTTTATTAAGTGGTCCCAGCGATGAAAACGCATAGTTTTCAGTTACCATACCCGGTACATCACCATAATCGGCCAATAAAACAAAATGGGTAGGAAAGGCTTTCATCAGCTTTAAAGCTTTTGAATGATTGCCGCCTGTAATAAGTATTTTCAAAATTTAATGATTGAATGAATAAATTGGTGAATGATGGAATGACTGAATGAAAGAATAATTATAATCTTATACAATCAATCCGTCCTTCATGCTCACCACCCGATCGCTGGTTTTGGCCAGGTGTTCGTTGTGCGTAACGATTACAAACGTTTGATGGAAATTATCACGCAAACTCACAAACAATTGGTGTAATCCTGCTGCATTTTCGGAGTCTAAATTTCCAGAGGGCTCATCAGCCAATATAATTGAGGGACTATTGATCAATGCCCTTGCTATGGACACGCGTTGTTGTTCACCGCCAGACAACTGATTGGGCTTATGGTGCGCCCTATCCTTAAGTCCGAAAAGATCTAAAAGTTCAAAAGCCCTATTTTCAGCCTGCTTTTTGCTCGTTTTAGCGATAAACGCTGGAATACAGATATTTTCGATTGCACTAAACTCTGGCAACAAATGGTGGAATTGAAATACAAAACCTATATTCTGATTTCGGAAATTACTCAACAAATCGCCATTCAGTTTATTTATAACCGTACCTTTTAATTCTACAGATCCCTCGTCAGGCCTATCCAATGTACCTAGAATATGTAACAAAGTACTTTTCCCGGCACCAGATGGACCAATAATACTCACAATCTCCCCTTTTTGTACTTCAAAATTTACTCCCTTTAAAATTTGCAGATTTCCGTACGATTTTCTGATTCCAGTGGCTTTTAGCATGGTTCAAATTTAGTAAAAAAGCAGAAAGACCAAAGCAGAAAGACTAAAGACTAAAGCGGAAAGAGGAAAGACTAAAGCGGAAAGACCAAAGCAGAAAGGCCAAAGCACAAAAGAAAAAAACTAAAGTGGGATGATTACGACCAAGGCATAAAGCTGAAGGCATAGCAAAAATCAGAAACCAATCCCAGAAGTTAAAAATTTAAATCTGTGTAATCCATTTATCTGTGCAATCCCCCCGGAGGAAAAAACCAAAAAAGATTTGCAAATCTCAATTTTTTATATAACTTTGAAAAACAAAGCACTTTTAAAAATGAAAAGCCCGGAAGAACAACTAAGTACCTTAAAAGATATCAGAAATATGATGGACAGGTCATCAAGATTTATTTCTTTGAGTGGTCTATCAGGTGTTTTCGCAGGTGCGATAGCGTTAATTGGTGCTTATTTTGCAAATGATGAAATCAACAAATTCATTAATAAAAGAGGTTATGGTTATGGCGTGGATGGGGAAATGGATCTCGAATTTAACCTGATCAAACTAGGGCTCTTTGTTTTGGTAATTGCTTTGGCTGGCGGTGTTTTATTTACCTACAGAAAAAGTCAGAAAAACAATCTCCCAATCTGGGATAAAACCTCTAAATCACTGTTAATCAACTTATTTATCCCTTTGTTTACCGGAGGATTATTTATCATCGCTTTATTAATCAACCACCCAAATACCTATAGCATTATCGCGCCGAGCTGCCTCATTTTTTATGGTTTGGCCTTGATTAACGCCAGTAAGTTTACCTACAGTGATATCCGTTATTTAGGCTTTTGCGAGGTGATATTAGGCTTGATCTGTATGTTTTATGTGGGTTATGGATTAATTTTCTGGGCTTTGGGCTTCGGCATACTACACATTGTTTATGGTCTTTTAATGTATTTTAAATATGAGCGAGGTCAGTAACGATGAAAAACCCGATAGCAGATTTAAACAAAATATTCGATAGCCGGATCAGGCTGGGCGTTATGTCTATGCTGGTGGTAAACAATGAAATTGGCTTTAATGACCTAAAACAAATGCTGGAATTAACGGATGGAAATTTGGCTTCACACCTGAACACATTAGAACAGGCAGAATTTATTAAGGTACACAAAGGTTTTATTGGGCGTAAAACGAGTACTACCTACTCCATCACCGAATTGGGCAGGCAAGCTTTTAAGGCGCATTTAGATGCGCTCGAAAAAATGATCAGGAAGCTGTAAGCTATTTTTTTTGAACTTTAACTTTGAATTTCAAAGCACTTTTAAAACATTAAAATGGAAGAAATACCTGAACCTCAAATGAATTACTTAGGCAAAAAAATAGCTTACTATTCTGCGCTTGTTGCAACATTGATATTTGTAACCTATTTAATATCAAACTCTCTTTTTTTAATGATAGCGGGGGCTGTTTTTACAATTGGAGCTGCGATTTTAAACGTCTTCGTGCTAGCGATAATTTTAGTAGAGCTTATTTTCAATAAGTCTTATTGGAGAAACTCCATAGTTACGGTCATCTGGATGCTATTAAATATTCCTTTAGTACTCCTGTACATTTTCATCCTAAGCTATTTCAATTTATAAACCTTAAACAAAATGAAAACAAAATCCAACTTATTACTCCTCTCTACCCTACTGGGCGGCCTGCTGTTTACTTTTCTTTTTTGGAAAGAAAGACTTGCGCTCAATCTGCTTATTTACGGTATATATCTGCTGGCAATCACTTTTATTAATCCGGATGTGATTAAAAGTACCAAACTAAAAATTTACGGCTTGGCACACCTGCTGGCAGCGATATTAGTGGTTATTAACAATTCTGATTTATCCGTGGTAACTTATTACATCAGTTTATTGCTATTTATTGGCTTTGGTCATCAACAACAAATCAGGACCGTTTTTACTGCTTTTTTAGCGGCCATTCTTCAGATGGTCACCGTACCATTTAATGCTATAAAACAACTCAGCCAAATCAGTATGGGCAATGTGAGCCTTAAGCCCTTTTTCACTCTGATTAAATATATCTTCGTACCGGTTATCATTGTAATCCTATTTTCATGCCTTTATGCAGCTGCAAATAATGTTTTTGCACATTATGCAGAAACCATCTTAACTCACATTGGCGACTTTTTAGATCAATTACTACACTTCTTTTTTAAAGACCTGAGTTTTGAACGCATTATGCATTTATGTTTTGGATTGGTTTTAACAGGAGGTTTACTACTTGCTTTCTTTGATAAAAGCCTTGAAAAAGCAGAGCTGAAATGTAAAGAACAATTGCACCGGATCAGAAGAAGCCTGGGACAGAAAACAATATGGTATAATATCGCAAAAACATTTACAGGCAACATGTTAACACGGAAAATGGCATTGAAAACAGAGTATATCGTTGGTGTCATTTCATTCGCTGCGCTTAACCTGCTATTGCTAATGTTAAATACCATTGACATTACCACACTTTGGTTTGGCTACGAACCTACGGGCAATTTCTCAGGTGAACTGCACCAGGGCACAAATTCATTGATCTTTAGCATTGTAATGGCCATGGCAGTAATCTTATACTATTTCAGGGGAAATTTAAATTTTTACCCAAAAAGTAAAACGCTAAGGGCATTGGCCTATGCCTGGATGGTTCAGAATTTCATCCTGATCCTATCCGTATTCATCCGTGATGGTTACTATATCGAATTTCACGGTTTAACCCATAAAAGGATCGGTGTTTTAGTATTCGCCACCCTTTGCATTATTGGTTTGGCAACGGTTTATTTTAAAGTAGCTAAACAGAAAACCATATTCTATCTCTTCAAAGTAAACGGAAATGTATGGTTTGCTATGCTGTTGGCATTTACCTTTATCAATTGGGATGTTTTAATTGTAAAATACAACCTCAATCACGTCGACACCGTTTCTATCGATCCTTACTACCTCACTTCTTTATCAGAAAAGACCTTGCCTATTTTAGATAAAAACCGGTCAAAAATACATCCCTCAACCAATAACGATTCGGAAATTGCCAAAGTAGACCAGCCACAAGAAGCTTTAATGAGAAAACTGGATCAACGAATCGGTTATTTTAAAGAGCGTTATCATCAGGAAAGCTGGTTATCATGGAATTTGCAGGATTGGAATACAGCGAAATATTTTGATCTAAATAAAAAATAAGATGAATAGATTGGACAAAAGTGTTGTAATGATATTAGCACTCTTCGCATTAGCATGGTTTGCACTGAACGTGGCTATCAATAAAATTTTTGATTTAACAATTAATGAAACACATACCAATTAACTGTATCAATGTGTAAACGGATAGCTCAACTTACTGGATTAAAGATTTTTTAGCCCAGTTACTAACAAGCCCATTATTTTAAAAATCCTGTATAATTAACCGCTCCACCTCTCCAACCTCAGTTGGAAATTTTCCCCTGATGCAAACGCATCGGGGGTAATTAAAAATTAATTAATCGTATATTAAACCTTAGAAATTATGAAAAATCTACAGTCAGCATTTAAGTCACCATCAACACGTATCGCCATTATATTTGGCGTTGTAATATTAATTTTAAGCATTCCGCTGATCGCCATGCAATTTACAACTGAAGTAAAGTGGGATTTATCCGATTTTCTGGTAGCCGGCGCCTTATTATTCAGCACCGGATTGGCCCTGGAGCTTGTCATCAGGAACTTGAAAAGTGGCACGTTAAGAACAATAGTTCTCATTGTCATATTGATAGCCTTATTCCTCGTCTGGGCAGAATTGGCCGTTGGGATCTTCGGAACGCGGTTTGCAGGAAGTTAACCGATGCCATTAACGTTTCGTTCGGGCAGATTTAAGATGGTTAACGCAGAGGAAATATTTTTTTTGCGTTTGGCATTAACAAACATTGTTTTTAAGCCTGATTGCAGCGGTAAGCCCGGAACGTAGTGAGGACTTATAGCAGAAAGCAGGGCTACCAGCCGCCACGAAGAACTGCCCGCTCACTTTCAAATAAAAATCTCTGCGCATCTCTACGAAATCAGCGGGACACTATAAACAGCCGCACATTAGAGGTACTAATTTCCCGTTTAACATAAAACGTTCATTTTATTAAAAAATCGGCAAATTCTATTTGTTTAAAGGCTGTGAAATTGTAGCTTTGGGCAAATTTTGTAGCAAATGAACCCGATGCTGTTAAAGTAACCATCTTTATAGTAAAAGGCTCCATCTGACAGATAAAGACAAAAATATAAACAGATGAATATTCACGAATACCAGGGTAAACAAATATTAAAAAGTTTCGGTGTTAACGTTCAAGAAGGAATAGTTGCCGATACTCCTGAACAAGCTGTTGAGGCCGCTAAGCAACTGAAAACCGATTACAACTCTGATTGGGTTGTAATTAAAGCGCAAATCCACGCTGGTGGCCGCGGTAAAGGTGGTGGTGTTAAATTGGCCAAAAACCTTGAAGAGGTTAAACAACGTGCTACCGACATCATCGGCATGCAATTGGTAACTCCTCAAACCGGACCAGAAGGTAAAAAAGTGAACAAAGTTTTAGTGGCGCAGGATGTTTATTATCCAGGTGCTTCTGAAACAAAAGAATTCTATATCTCTGTATTGTTAGATCGTGCGAAAGGCCGTAATATCATCATGTACAGTACCGAAGGCGGTATGGATATCGAAGAAGTTGCCGAGCACACGCCACATTTAATCTTCAAAGAAGAAATTGATCCTAAAGTTGGCTTACAAGGTTTCCAGGCACGTAAAATTGCCTTTAACTTAGGTGTTAGCGGTAATGCTTTTAAAGAAATGGTAAAATTCGTAACTGCTTTATACAAAGCTTACGAAGCAACCGATTCTTCCATGTTCGAAATCAACCCGGTATTAAAAACTTCTGATGATAAAGTAATCGCGGTAGATGCCAAAGTGAATCTGGATGAGAACGGTTTATTCCGTCACCCTGATTATGCTGCAATGCGTGATGTTACCGAGGAAGATCCAATGGAAGTTGAAGCCAGTGCGAGCAACCTGAACTTCGTTAACCTTGATGGTAACGTAGGCTGTATGGTTAACGGTGCAGGTTTGGCAATGGCTACCATGGATATTATAAAATTAGCGGGTGGTGAGCCAGCTAACTTCCTTGACGTAGGCGGAACTGCAAATGCACAAACCGTTAAAGCGGCTTTTAATATTATTTTGAAAGATCCTAACGTTAAAGCGATCCTGATCAACATTTTTGGTGGTATTGTACGTTGCGACCGTGTTGCTCAGGGTGTTATCGATGCATATAAAGAAATTGGAAATATCCCTGTGCCAATTATCTGCCGTTTACAAGGTACAAATGCCGAAGAAGCTAAAAAATTAATTGATGAGTCTGGCCTACAGGTTTATTCAGCGATTGCTTTAAAAGAAGCAGCCGATTTAGTAACCAAAGTTTTGGCTGAAAAAGCATAAGCTAAAGCTAAAAGTTGAAAGACTAAAGCAAAAAGCGTATATCATACTGAAACCTTTTCAATGAAAATTGGAAGGGTTTTTTATTTACCATCTTTTCCAAAACCATCAGAAAAATCGTCATCTCGACTGTAGCGCAGCGGAACGGAGAGATCTATCTGGACAATTTTTTTTGGAAACGAAGCGTTCTCTGCTTATGGCAGCCTCCTGCCCTGCTATCCCTCCAAGTCCTCGCTGCGCTCCGGGCTTTCCGTCCTATCAGGTTTATGTAACCAGGGCAGCTGATTCTTGGGAATATTCAAACCTTACAGATTTTGAAAACCTGCGAGGTTTATTCAGCACGGAATTCAAGAATATCACCAGGCTGACAATCTAAAACTGCACAAATGGCTTCCAAAGTCTCCAGGCGGATGGCCTTTGCCTTGCCTGTTTTCAGAATAGATAAGTTAGACATCGTTATCCCCACCCGCTCGCTCAACTCGGTAAGCGACATTTTGCGACGGGCGAGCATCACATCTAAATTTATAATAATAGGCATTTGAGTAAATAAAATTAAAATGTTTTCATTTAACCTAAATGGTTAAATCATTTTCCTGTTAAGGCTTCTGGAATACGAAAGCAGCTCGTAAATTACGCTAAGTATAGCAATGAGCGAAATTACCCCCAAATTGATATTTTCAGCTATTATAGGCTGATATTTAAATGCTTTACAAGTCAAATCCTCAACATACCCTTTCATGGCCCAAAAAGAAAGAAATTTTAAGCTAAAAAATAAAATAATACCTGCGCCTACCCATTGCCACAATTTAAATTCGGTTAAGTTCTCGAGCCATTCTGGCCGCTTGTAAGCTATAAAAAGTATTATACTTCCCAGGATGAGATAAAAAGCAGCATGAGAACCAAGGCCATCAATCCCCGCGCCCGATAAAATAATAGCCTGCTTTAACGTTGGTTTAAATGCGTATGAACCGATATGGCTATTGGTAAACCTGGCCTTCCCAATGGTTTTTACCTCCTGCACTACGTTATTTTCAACTAAGTTAATCGAAAGCGTTCCTGCATGATAATGATCCACAGCATCAATTAAATGATTGGCTATAGACGTGAGCGCGATAAAAATCAAACAAAATCCGGCGTACCTAAAAATCTTTATAAGCTTGTTCATAAAATGTGTAAAATGTTCAGTTTTTTGCCTTCTGTATAATGTTTACGTCACTGACATAAAATCATATTGACTTTAGGCAGTAAAAAATACCTTTTTTGTATTTCTCTATTTAATCAGGAGAAACAGAAAGGTCATATTTATTTAAAATTTACTGTACAACGATAAAATAAAATTATTAATAATCAAAATATATTTATTGATTTACAATAAATAATTATTATAAAGCAGATATAGATACATCAGAACATTAAAACACACCAAAAACTTTATTGGAATGATTTTTGTTGTAAGTAAAAATAGAAAAAACGTGTGCAAACGGTAACATTTTCAGCATTTTATCCTTTCAAATTGCAATTCAATTTCGTAACTTTGCACACTTCAATAATTAAAAGAGCACACAAAACGTATAAATGAGACAACTCAAGATAACGCAATCCATTACCAACCGTGAAAGTCAGTCGTTAGACAAATACCTGCACGAAATTGGTAAAGTAGATTTAATAACGGCAGAAGAGGAAGTAATTTTAGCAAGGAAGATTCGTGAGGGCGATCAGGCTGCATTAGAGCGGTTAACCAAAACCAACTTGCGTTTCGTTGTGTCTGTTGCAAAACAATATCAAAACCAGGGTTTAACTTTAGGCGATTTAATTAATGAGGGCAATTTAGGTTTGATTAAAGCGGCAAAACGTTTTGATGAGACTAAAGGTTTCAAATTTATTTCTTATGCGGTTTGGTGGATCCGTCAATCTATTTTGCAGGCTATTGCCGAGCAAAGCCGTATTG
Source organism: Pedobacter sp. BG31 (assembly GCF_042464845.1). Taxonomy (NCBI): domain Bacteria; kingdom Pseudomonadati; phylum Bacteroidota; class Sphingobacteriia; order Sphingobacteriales; family Sphingobacteriaceae; genus Pedobacter; species Pedobacter sp. BG31. The sequence continues at coordinate 1,482 of NZ_JBHNZK010000006.1, read as the reverse complement.
TACGTTTGCCTTTAAATCAGGTAGGTTCGTTAAGTAAAATCAGCAAAGCTTTTTCTAAGCTTGAGCAAGAATATGAACGTGAGCCTTCTCCGGAAGAATTGGCAGATATTTTAGAAACTACGGTTGATAAAATCTCAGATACTTTAAGCAATTCAGGCCGTCACGTATCTATGGATGCCCCGTTTGTTCAAGGTGAAGAAAATACATTATTGGATGTATTGGAAAACCATGAACCAAATACGGATAGCTCATTGATCAACGAATCTTTATCGGAAGAAATTAAACGTTCCTTATCTACTTTAACCGAAAGGGAAAGAGAAATTATTGTTTTATTCTTCGGCTTGGGTTCTAACCACCCACTTTCGTTAGAGGAGATTGGTGAGAAATTTAACTTAACACGCGAGCGTGTTCGTCAGATTAAAGATAAAGCATTACAACGCTTGCGTCATACTTCAAGAAGCAAAATCTTAAAATCTTATTTAGGATAAGGGGTTAGATGCATACCAAATATTAAAAGATCGGCTAATGCTGGTCTTTTTTTGTTTAACAGTAACTTTTAACTCAGGTTAAAAAATAATAGTTAAATTTGTATATGGCAACACTAATTGTAGAAACAAAAAATACAGAGCAACTAACAGCTGTTGAAGCAGTATTAAAGCTATTGAAAGTAAGTTTTAGAAAAGCTGAAGATTCACCTTATGATCCGGAATTTGTAGAAAAGATATTGCAAGGTAGAAAAGACATTAAGGATGGTAAAGGAATTAAAATCAAAACGTCAGACCTGTGGAAATAATTTATACTCCACGTGCAATTGAAGATCTAGAATATTGGCGAAAATCTGGAAATAAATTAATCCAAAAGAAAATATCAGCTTTGATAGAAGCGATTGAATTAAATCCCTTTGCTGGCATTGGTAAACCAGAGCCATTAAAACATAATCTTACAGGCTCCTGGTCTAGAAGAATAAATAGAGAACATAGATTAGTCTATGAAATTTCATCTGAAAACGAAATTATTATTTTAGAAATACAATCGTTAAGAGGCCATTACTAAAACGCGAAACTAAATTTATCGTTATGATTTTATATCTTTAAATCATGTCGGTTGGTTTACTCAAAAAATCCTTAACTATATACAAACCCATTTTTTTATGGAATGTATTGGTTAGCTTACTCACATCGGTATTTTTCATTTTAAATGGCTTTAAGGAGCCAGGGATTTACACCTTTGCGCTATTCATCAAACTTATCGGCTGGTCATTTTCTGCAGGTATATACTTTATGTTTTATCAATCCACAGCCTACTTTTTCAAAAATCAAGGCATAGGATTTAGAAAAATCATGCTTAACCTGGTTTTATATAAAGTATATTAAATATTTACAATTAATTTTGCAAGATTCTTTCCAGTTTCATTTTCAACTTTAAAGTGACTGATAAACAAGTCGAAGTTAGTAATTCGGTCTTGCAGATTCTGTACATATC